>CAZRIS010000011.1:0-8040 GCA_964600205.1 uncultured Candidatus Peribacteria bacterium
GATTTGCAATCAGAGAAGGTGGTAGAACTGTTGGTTCATGAGTTGTTTCTAAAGTATTAGGATAGTAAATATAGACTAATTAACTCATTCTTAGGATTTTTCCTAGGAGTGAGTAATGAGCTTATATTTATTAATGTTATTTAAAATAAGATGAGTGCAAAAAAAACTACAAAAATAAGAATAAAAGTAAAATCTTTTGATCATAGATTATTAGATGAAGCTGTAAAAAAAATTGTATTATTAGCTAAAGATTCTGGAGCAATGGTTGTTTGACCTGTTCCTTTACCAACAAAAATACAAAAAATTACAGTTAATAGATCTACTTTTGTAAATAAAGATGCAAGAGAACAATTTGAAATTAGAAGACATACTAGAATAATAGATATTCTAGAACCTACTTCAAAAACAACAGAATTATTACAAAATGTTAGTTTACCAAGTGGTATTGGAGTAGAAATAAAAGCATAGTTTTTTAGAATTTAGTTTTATAATAAAATAAGATGTCAAGAGTTTGTGTAATAACAGGTAAAAAAACTTCTGTATGAAATAATAGAAGTCACTCAATGAGGGCTACTAAAAGAAAATTTTACCCAAATTTATTTTATAAAAATATAAGAGATCCAGAAACTGGACTTGTTTATAGAATAAGAGTGTCTGCTAAAGGATTAAGAACTTTAAGAAAAAAAGGTCTTATCTAAAATAAAAAGTAACTTTATAGTTACTTTTAAGCCCAGGTGGTGGAATTGGTAGACACGCAGGACTTAAAATCCTGTTCCTTTTAGGAGTGCGGGTTCGATTCCCGCCCTGGGCACCATTTTTTAAAAAATTGAAAGTTATAAAGTCAAAAATTTTTTTATTTTTGATTTCTGACTCTCAATTTTAAAATTTAAATATATTAATAATTAAAAATTATGTTAAAGATTAGATTAGCTAGAGCTTGAAAAAAAGATAGAGCATTTTTTAGAGTTGTATTAACAGAACATACAGCAGCTGCTAAACATGGTTATAAAGAAGTATTAGGTTTTTATAATCCTTTTACAAAAGAATTTAAATTAAAAGATTTAGAAAAAGTTAAAAAATATATTTCTAATGGAGCACAATTTTCTCCTAGAGTAGAAAAGCTAATTAAAGTAAATAATATAGAGCTTTAAAAAATTAATCCTTCAAAATAACTTGAAGGATATTTATTTTTATATATAATAAAAAAAGACTATGTATAAAGAAGTAGAATTTTTAGAATTTATTATAAAAAATATAGTAAATAATAAAGAAGATGTTATTATTGAAAGACAAGAAGATGAGCTTTGAATTTTATTGACTTTGAGAGTAAATAAAGATGATATGTGACTTATTATTTGAAAAAATTGAAATACTATAAATTCTCTAAGATCTATTTTAAAAGTTTTAGGTTTAAAATTAAATAAAAGGATAAATTTAAAAGTATTAGATTAATAAAAAAAAATTATGTTTGAAACTGTATATGCAATGGGAGAAGCTAATTCTTCAATATTTTCTTCTACAATGACTTTTGGAGATTTTGTTTTGTTAGCAATTTCTATTTTTGTTTTAGTTTCTTGAATATTATCTATATTATTTATTTTATATTGAGGTTTGCTTCTTATTTTGTCTTGAGGTAAGGAAGATAAAATAAAACCTGCTATAAATACTATTAGATATGCAGTTTTAGGTTTAGTTATAACTATTATTTCTATTTTTGTTTTTCCAATATTTGGTAGATTATTATGAATAGATGTAGAAAAATATGCTAAACCATCTAGAATTTTAGAAAAAATTGAAGAAATATGAAATAAAATTTTTTGAAATAATTCTTCTCAAACTATTACTTCAGATACAAAAGATATTAATGATTTGAATGATGATAATTTTGTAAATGATTTTTAAAAAGCTTGGAAATTTTCCAAGCTTTTTAATTTTCCTTTTTAAATAAAAAATACATCCATTTTTGAAATATAGTCATAGAATAAATTATATCATCTTTTTCTTCATTTTTAGTTGTTTTTTCATTTATGATTTCTTTTGTAGTTGTTTTTGTGTATTTATTAAATTCATCTTCTAAAATTAAACTTACTACTTTTTCACCTTTATTTTTATATCAAAAATCTTGTTTTAATATTTTATTTTTATAGGCTTTTGAACTTTTATATTCTATTATTTTTTTAGCTCTTTGTATTTCTTGTCTTATTTCATTATTTAATTTTTCAATGTATTCTATATGAGAATTTATTTTATATTCTTTATATTTGTAATTTATTATTAAAAAAATTAAATAAAATAGAATTAAAATAATTATAAAGATGATGTATCTAAAATGTTTTTTTATCATTTTATTGGAAAAAAATTAAGATTTATAGTAAAATATAATTAAATTGTAATTTAATTTTTTAAAAATCAAGTTTATTATGTTTAAAATAACAAAAACTACAAAAATAATTTCAGCTATAATTTTTTTAATTTTATTTTTAACTGGTATTCAATTTTATTTAAAACCAAAAGTTGATACAAATAGTTATGTTACATTAATTGAATGAAAAGCTTTTTTGAATTCTAAAAAATTAAAAATAAAAGAAAAAAAAGTTTTAAAAGCTTGAAATATTATAAAAACTGTGTGAGAAAATAGTTTAGCTATTATAAAGTGGTGAGATTGAAGTATTACAAGAATTTGATGAAATACTACTCTAAAAATAAATAAAGCCGATGTTTCACCTGATTTAACAAAAATTCAAATATTATTTAATCTTTTATGAAAAACTTGAAAAACTCGGTCTGATGTAGTTAGTTTTATAGGAGAAGATTCTTATTTTAAAGAATGATTTGTTGATACAGAAGCAGCTGTAAGATGAACTAGTTTTGAAGTAAATTTAGAAAAAAAATATTTATATGTTAATTCTCATGAAGTTTCTTTGAAGGACAAAAAAAATGGGAAAAAATATATAGTTAGGGAAAAACAAGCAATAAATATTTTTAATTTTGATTTTATAGCATTAGAAAAATTTATTTTAAAGGTAAGTGATAAAGCTTGGAGACAATTAAATGAAGAACTTGACAAAGAATATTTCAAAAAAATAAAGAAAAATTTAGAGAGTTTTATAAAAAATGAAAAAAAATTTTTGGATGATTTAAATTCTTGAAATATTTCTTGATTAACAAAGGCTCAAAAAGAAGAATTATATAAAAAATTATTGAAAAAATATGAAGAATTAAAACCTTCAACCATTTCTCCTAAAGATTCTAATTTGTATAAATATAAGCTAGAATATCAAAAACTTTTATCCAGTATTGCTCCTAAAGAAGCAAAAAAAGATTTATTAAGAACAACTACTTATGATTTAAAACAAGCTATTGATTTGAAGAATTTTAGTGATTTTAAAGAAATATCATCTTTGATAATAAAAAATAAAGATTTTGTTGATATAAATGAAGTAAATAAGGTTCTTGATTTATCTTCTTTGTGAGAAGAAATAAAGAAAAACTTTAATCTACTTTTAAAATCTACTAATATAAATACTAATGATTTAAATAAAATTTTTTGAGATAGTTTTGAATCTTTTAAAAGAAATTTTTGAGATACATTAAAATGAATTTGAGATTGATTAAAGCAAAATTTAAATAATTTTTCAAATGATGCTAAATGATTGATTAATGATTTATGAAAAAATATTATAAAATAATAAATATATAATGAATCAAAAATTTATAAAATTATGGAAAAATAAGCTTTTTGTTGCAATATTTTTATCTATATTAATTTTTCTTTTTGTTGTTTTTACTATAAAAACTTGATTTTTTTATAGTATAGATAAATCTATTCAATCAAACCTTTATTTAAAGCCAGTTATTATTTTGAATGACAATAATGAAAAAGTAACAAAAAATTTAGTAGTTTTAAAAATTGATGAAAAAACAATAAAAGCTCTTTGAAGATTTCCTTTTAAGAGAACTGTTTATCCTAAATTAATAGAAAATTTAAATAATTTGTGAGCTTCTATAATTGCTTTTGATATTATTTTTGCTGATAGAACAGATAAAAATATTGATAAACGTTTTGCAGAATCTATAAAAAAAGCTTGAAATATAGTTTTATGAACTGCTATATTAAATTGAAATTTAATAGAAAAACCATTATATATTTTTGAAAAAAATGTTTTAAATTATTGATATTTTCAACCTGTTGTAGATAGAAGAACTAATGTAGTTTATGATTTTGTTCCAAAAGCTAAGTTTAGAAACTGAGAATATAATGTTTTTGGTATTTCTATTTTAAAATCTTATTATTCAAAAATTTTTAAAGATAATTCTTATTTAGATGATACTTGAAAATATACTAAAAATTATTTTGTATTAAAAGATATAAAAATTCCTCTAGAAAGAAAAAATTCTCATAGAATTCTTATAAATTTTTTAAATTCAAATAGTTATAAATCATATTCTTTTATAGATTTATATGATAAAAATTCAGAACTTTATAAAAAATTAAAACAAAGTAACTGATTAAAAGATAAAATTATTTTGATTTGAGCTACTGCTAAAGGTATAAAAGATATTTTTTTGACTCCAATTTGAATAAAATATTGAGTTTATATACATGCTGATATTTTAAATACTATACTTACAAAAAATTTTTTAATATATTTTGATAAGAATTTAGAGATTTTAATTTTATTTTTACTTATTATTTTATCTGTTTATATAAATATCACAAGAAATTGAAAAACATTAATTTTTTGAAATATTTCAGTAGTAGTGATTTTTGTCTTTATTTTTCCCACTTTAGTTTCTATAAATAAAATTTTTCTTAATTATTATGCTGAATTATTATTTGCTTTAATTTTATCACTTATTTTATCAAATATTTATAAATATTTGATTGAAAATAGAAATAAAAAAGTTTTAGTTAAAGCTTTAAGTGAATATATTTCAGAAGATATAGCTAAAAAAATATTGTCTACTACTTGAGAAGTAAAACTAGATTGAGACAATAAAAAAATTTCTATATTTTTTTCGGATATAGCTTGATTTACTAGTATTTCAGAGAGAATGACTCCATTTGAATTAGTTCAATTTTTAAGAGAATATTTAGGAGCTATGTCAGATATAATAATGGATGAAAAATGATTTATAAATAAATATGAATGAGATGCTATAATGGCTTTATTTTGAGTTTTTGGTTATGAAAAAACTTCTAGTTATGATAATTGTAAAGCTGCACTTTTACAGCAAACTAAATTAAAAGTACTTAATAAGGAATGGAAAAATAAATTTTGAGAAGAATTAAAAGTAAGAATGTGAATACATACTTGAGAAGCTATAATTTGAAATATTTGATCAAAATGAAGAAAAATGGAATTTACAGCTCTTTGAGATGCAGTAAATTTAGCTTCAAGATTAGAATGAGTAAATAAATTTTATGGAACTTATATTTGTGTATCAGAAGATGTAGTAAAAGAAGTATGAGATAAATTTGAATTTAGAAAATTAGATAAAATAAGGGTAAAATGAAAACAAAAACCTATTATTATTTATGAATTATTATGATTTAAAGATAAAATTTCAGATTTACAAAAAAATATTAGAAAAAAATTTGAAGAAGCCTTGGGATTTTATTTTGATAAGAATTTTAAAGAAGCTTTAGAAATTTTTAAGGAAATATCAAAAATTTGAGATTCTCCATCGAAAGTTTTTGAAAAAAGATGTGAAGATATATTGTCTTGAAAAATGGAAATTAGTGATTCTTGGGATTGAGTATGGACTATGAAAGAAAAATAAGCTAGTAATTACTAGCTTATTTTATTTAATTTTTCAATTTTTTCTTTTAAATTATTTATTTCATATTCTAGATTTCATAATACTTTTTGGGTTTCTTTTTTTGATAATTCTAATTTTTTTTCAGCTTCTTTTTTGAATTCTTCTAATTTTTCTTCTATTATTTTTTGTATTTTCTCAATAGTTTCAGGTGTTTGATCTGATAATTTTGCTTTTAGTTCAAGAATTTCTTTATTTAATTTTTTTGATTTATGATCTGCAAAAAAAGAAGAAAATTTAAATAAACTCCATAATATTAAGATATATGCACTAAAAAATATAGATATATAAATTATTATTTGAATTTTTGTATTAAATATCCAAAATAAATTTATATTTTCTTCTATACTTAATAAATTTTTATTTATTAATAGTAATACAAAATATATTAGTAAAGGAACTAATATAATTATATTTAAAAAATTTTTCATTTATTTAATATTTATTTTATAATATTTTTAATTATAAAATATTTTACAAAACTTTCAAACTTTTTAGTTAAAATAATCTTGACTAATAATAATTATATTTAATAATTTATATCCCAAAATTTTACTAAATTATAAATTAGACAATTTTTATCTTTTAAATCTCAAATAATCAATTTTCTTGCTTTTTTTGTTTCTAAAAAAGTTATTTTTCAAGAATGTCTTTTTTTTCATAAAATTTCAGTTTCTATAATTTCTTTAAAAATCTTTAAAAAATTATCATCAAGTAAAATTATTTCTAAATCTTTATATTTTTCTAAAAATTTTTTGAATGCTATAGTGAAATCAAATAAATTTTTATTATTTTTTATATTGTTTAATAGATGATATAGTCTACCAATACTTAGTAAATATCATTTATTTATCACTAAATTTAGAGATTTTTCAAGTGGGTCATTTTTTCTTAAAAAAATAAAATTATTTTTTTTAGCAAATTTTCTAAAAGGTTTTGTAATAATTGATTCTATAATTAAGTCAAGAGCTTTGTGGTAAGAACTTATAACAGATAATCAATCAAGATGGGGATTTTGTTTGAGATTATAGTAAGATATTTCTCATATAACTATATTTGAGATAATTTTTGGATTTAGATTCATTAAGATAAAGTCTCAAAAAAAATTTTTTACTTTTTTTTCTATGATTTCTTCTAGATTTTGTTTTATAAAAAAATTTTTTTCTTCAACTGATAGGGTATTTATTTTTCTTTTTTTTATTTTTTTTATTTCTTCTTTTATTTGTCTTTCCATCCAAGTTTTTGCTAGTGATAGTTTTTTTTCTAAAATTATTATTTCTTGTTTTAATTTTTTATTTTCTTCTTTGATATTTTCCATAAAATAATTTTATTATTAAGCATTTTTATTTTATCATATTAATAAAATTTTGTAAATTAATAAAAAAAATAGTTATTTTAAAATAACTATTTTTTTAGTTGTAAGGATTTTTTTTACATAGTATATCAAGTTTTTTTGTATTTTTCTTGAAAATCTTTTATAAAAGCCCAGAAAATATTTTCTGTATATTTTGGAATAATTTTTTCTGCTGCCCGAATAATTTCATGTTTTATTTTATTTCTGTTTCAATCTGTTCAAACAGGACAATTACAACTTGAATATGGAATTTGTTTTTGGTCTGCAAAAGTTTTTATTTCTTTTTCTCTAATATAAGCTAGGGGTCTTACAAATGTTATATCTCATGCTCTCATTTTATTTTTTGGAGGCATTATTTTTAAATTCCTTCATTCTATCATATTCATATATGCAGTAACAACAATATCATCAAGATGATGTCAATAAACTATTTTTGTTGCTTTATATTTTTCACATAGTTTAAACATAGAAATTCTTCTAGCATAAGCACACCGTTGACAAGATTGACCAAGACCTTCATTTACTTTTGATTCTGGGGGTAGTTTTACAACTACTTTTTCTAAAGGAATATTTAAAACTTCTTCAAAATATTTCTTTTTTTCTAAAAAATTAATATCACAATCAATTAAAAAATCTTTAAACATATAAATTCATCTTATTTTTACTTTTACTTTTGAATATTTGAAAAATTCATTTAATAAATATCATAAAACCATTGAATCTTTTCATCAACTGACTCAAACTAAAATTGTTTCTCAATCTTGAAACATATCAAAATCAAAAATAGCTTTTCATAATTTTTTTAAAAGTCTTTTTTCTAAATTTTTTGTCATAAATTTTATTAAAAAATATTAAAATTTTAATAA
>CAZRIS010000011.1:8140-10710 GCA_964600205.1 uncultured Candidatus Peribacteria bacterium
TTTTTTTGAACAAAAATATTTGAAAAATGTTAAAAAATAAATATAAATTAATAATGTAATTATATTTTTTAAAGTTTTAAAAATTATGTCAGAATACAATAGAAGAAGAAAACAATCAATACCTAAACCATTAAAAGATTATGGAGTTGCTATAATAGCTTGATTATTATTTTTAATAATTATTTATAGTTTTTTTTCTTCTCCTAATAAAAAAGAAAATGTACAACCTCAAGAGTTAACTAAACAAAAAGTAGTTGATTCTATTATTTTGAATTTTGATAGTGATAAAACAAAAGCTGTAATAGAATATCCTAATTGAGATAAAAAAGATGCAGTTAATAATTCAGAACTTTATAAATGAGAAAAATTATTAGTAAAAGATTGAAGTGTTAATTTTTCTTTAAATTGAAATGATTTTTCTTTGGATAAATTATGAATTTTAAAATATAAAAAAGATTGAAGTTTATTCCTTGAATCTTCAAATTTATGGGTAAAAGCAAATAATGATATTACAGTTTATGAAAAATTTGCTGAAGTAAATATAAAAAAGTGATCTGTTGTTAATTTGACTCAAAATGAAGTAGAATCTTTAGTTTATGTTCTTAAATGAAAAGTTGAAGTATCAAATTTAGCATGAGCTTCTACAATATTATCAAAAGGACAAAAAATTTGAATTATGGCTATGCAAAGCAATGATAAAGATGCTGATTTAACAAGCTTAAAATGAGATTTTGATGATTATTTTAAAATGTCAGATTGGTATGTAAAAAATAATTGAGATTTTTATTTAAAAATGAATGATGATAGTGAAGATAAAGAAAATAAAGAAAAAACAGATTCTTGAGTGGTTAATTCTAATGTAGTAGATAATAATACAAATTCTTATATTTCTTTTGATAATTTAAATGATGAATCTTATGTTAATTCTTCAAAAATAGATATAACTTGAAAAATTTTAAATGATAATGTATGAAAAATTTTACTTTGAAATATAGAAGCTAAAATAAATAATAAAAATTTTACTTTTAAAAATATTATTTTAGATAATAAAACAAATGATTTAGTATTTAAAATTTTTGATAAAGATTCTAATTTACTGAAAAAATTTGTTTATACAGTTTATAATAATTCTTGAAATAAAAATAAAACAAATTCTACCTTTAAAGTAACAAATTTCCCAGTTGATGCTTCAAAATTTAAATTTACTTCTCCTTCTACAACTTGAACTTATGTAACTTATTCTAAGTTTGTTACTATAAGATGAATGGTTCCAAAATGACTAGTTGGAAAAGTAACTGTGGATTCTTATCCTTTGAAATCTTTTAATTGAGTTACTTGGAGATATCATGCTAGTACAGATTATAATAATTTGAAAGTTTGAACTAATCAATATGAAATAAAATATTATGATAAAAATGGAAAATTAATATTTAAGAATTATTTCACAATAATACTAAAATCTAAAAAATTAGATAATAAAAAATATAGTCAAGAAGCAAAAATAAATTAATTTTATGAGAAAATAATATTTAGGTTACTATTTTTAAATACTTCATTTTTTATGTTTTCTAAAAAGGATCTTAAATTTTTTCATTTTATTATTATTTTATAATGATAAGTATTGTATTTTTTAAAAGGTGTTTTATTAAAAATTATTTCATATTCTTTTTCTTTATTTAAAAAATTTAATTTATTAAATAAGCTTTGGCTAAAATCCAAGGCTTTTTGTTTATTTTTATTTCTATATTCTATAGTTACTAGTTCTGTTAAGGGAGGATAATTAAAAATTTTTCTTTCATTTATAGTTTGTAAGAAAAAATTTTTATAATTACTTTGTATAAGCATTTTTACACTAGGATTTTCTGGAATATAAGTTTGGATTAAAAATGTTGTTTTTTCTCATTTTCTAGATCATCTTCATATTATTTGTTTTATGTTTATAAAAGCTTTTTCTTCTGTATTATAACTTGGATTTATTAATTCTTGCTCTATTAAAATTATAGAAATAAGTCAAATATTTTCTAAGTCAAATCCTGTTGTTATCATTTTTGTTCAAATTATTATTTGAGCATTTTTTATGTTTTCTAAAGCTTTATCTTTTTCTTTTTTATTTTTTACAGAATCAAGATCGAATCTGAAAATATTTATATTTTTAAAATAATTTTTTAAAGCTTTTTCTATTTGTTGAGTTCAAACTCATATTTTTTCTAAATTAGTAGAATTGCATTTTTTACAGGTAAGTGGTAAATCTTTTGAATAAGAACAAATATGACAAATTATTTTATTATTTTTATGAACAACTAGAGAAGTATCACAATTTGGACATTTATAAAAATAATTACAATCTTTACAAATAAGACTGGAATATTCTCATCTTTTATTTAAATATAATATTATTTTTTTGTTATTTTTTAGGTTTTCTTCTATTTTTAAAAGTAAAGTATTTGATATATAATTTGATATTTTTGACTTATCTTGACTTAGGTTTATAATATACATTTTTAGTTTTTATGAAAATATTTTTTTTATTATATTAAAATAACAAAAAATTCAAAATTCATATATTTTTT
>CAZRIS010000012.1:0-10703 GCA_964600205.1 uncultured Candidatus Peribacteria bacterium
CTTTAGCTACTGATATGGGTGCTTTACAAGAAAGAATTACTTCAACTAAAGATGGTTCTATTACTTCTGTGCAAGCTGTTTATGTTCCTGCTGATGATCTTACAGATCCAGCTCCTGCTACTACTTTTGCTCATCTTGATTCTACTATAGTACTTAATAGATCTATTGCAGAACTTGGTATTTATCCGGCTGTAGATCCTCTTGATTCTACTTCAACAGTACTTGATCCAAATATTGTTTGAGAAGAACATTATAATGTAGCTAGATGAGTTCAAAAAACTCTTCAAAAATATAAAGAATTACAAGATATTATTGCAATTCTTGGTATGGATGAGTTATCTGAAGAAGATAAATTAACAGTAGCTAGAGCTAGAAGAATTCAAAAGTTTTTAAGTCAACCTTTCTTTGTAGCAGAACAATTTACTTGAACTCCTTGAGTTTATGCTAAAGCTTCTGATACAGTTGCTTGATTTAAGAAAATTCTTGATTGAGAAGTGGATCATATTCCTGAAAAATATTTTATGTATAAGGCTTGAATAGAAGATGTAATTAAAGCTTATGAAGAAGATAATAAATAAAAATCTATTAAAAAAATAATAAAAAACTTATGAAATTAACTATACTTTCATTTGATGGTAAAAAAATAGAAAATGATAAAGTATTTTCTGTTACTTTACTTACAAAATCATGAGAAATAACTATTTTAGATAATCATACTCCACTTATAACAAGTGTAAAACCATCTACAATGTATTATATTTATAAAGATGAAAATAATATAGCAATTACAGAAAATTTAGCTGTTTGAAATTGAGTTGTAGAAGTTTCTAGTGGTTCTGTAAAAGTTATGTTAGATGATATTATTGATTTAGATAAAATAAATGTAAATGATTTACAAAAAGCAAAACAAGAAGCAGAAAAATTAATGGAAAAATATAAAAATAGTAAAGATAAGGTAGATATGGAAAAATTTATAGAAGCTGAAGATCAATTATTAAAATCTATTGCTTGATTGAAATTATATGAAATAAAAAAATAAAACTAATTTTAGTTTTATTTTTTTATTATTTTTTATATAATAAAGTTGTTTTTATTTTTTAAGAATTTAATTATGACAAATTTATTTCATGATTTAAAATTAACTGAAAATAATTTTGAAGAAGTTAATGCTATTATTGAAATACCAAAAGGTTCAATGGTAAAATATGAATTTGATAAAGAATTAGGATGTATAAAAGTAGATAGAGTATGAAGAACTCCTATAGAATATAATTTTAATTATTGACTTTTACCTCAAACTTGGAATAAAGATGATAATGATCCACTTGATGTAATTGTTTTATCTAGATTTCCTTTTGTTCCTTGATCAGTAGTTCCTGCTAGAGTAGTATGAGGTTTAAAAATGATAGATTCTTGAGAATTTGATTATAAAATTATAGCTGTAGCAGATGATAAATATTATGATGATGTGAAAGATATTGATGATGTTAAAAAGGAAGAAAAAGAAGATATTTATTATTATATGCAACATTATAAAGATTTACATTGAAAAAAAATTGATTTAGAATGATGGGATAATAAAGAAAATGCAATAAAAGTTTTAAAAGAATGTTATGATTATTATTTAGAGAACAAGAAAAAATAAGATAAACTTTTTAGTTTATCTTATTTTTATATTGGAAGTTTCATATTATTATCTTCATTAATTTTATCATTTTTACTTTCATTTATTATTATTTGTTCTATATTTGTTTCATTTTTTAATTTTAAACTAGAAAAAATTAATATTACACTTGTAGATATAAGTAAAATTATTCATTTTCATATTATTATATTTGAGTAAAAAGTATTAAGTCAGTAAATATTAAATAAAGATATTAGTGATAATAAAAATATTATAGAATTTATAGAAACAAATATTTTTCAATCCTTTAAATTTATTTTTGTTATAAGTTTTATATATTCTTTTTTGTTACTTGATATTAAGAAAAATAATTCTAATATAAATAATATAATTATTAAAAAACTATTTAAAAAAGTTATATTATTAAATCAATTATAGTTTATTTTATCTTCTATTCATACAGAAAACCAACTTATAAATAAGCTTATGATTCAAGTTATACTTGCTATTAAAATAGCTTTTTTATAAATATTGAAGTTATTTATTTTAAATTTAAATAAGTTTTTTATTTTTACTAGTAAATTTTTTAATTTTCTATTTTTTATTCTAGAATATTGCATATTTATAATTTATACTATAATAATTGTTAATAATTTAAGCTTTTTTTAAAAAAAGTAAATAGATTTTTATTTTTTTCTAAAAATGTTATAATAAAAAAGTAAATAAGAAAATTATGAAAAAAGAAGAAAATTCATTTGTTAAATTAGTATTTTTATTTTTATCTTTGATTTTTGATTTTTTTAGAAGTATTTGACTTTTATTTTGAATAAAAAATGAAAAATTAAAAAATAATTTATTTTTTGATTTTTTGCATTTTATATTTGTTTTATGGCCAAAATATTTTTGGGAAAAACCTAGTTTTTATAAATTGTTTTCTTTTTTTTGAGATTTATTTGAATATTTAATTTTACAAAATGAAAAAAAATAATAAGTGATTTTCTTTAGTAGAAATAATTGTTTGAATACTTATTACAAGTATTATTTTGACTATTTGATTTAAGGTTATTTCTGAAGTTTGAATAGCAAAAATAAAATTAATTGATTCTACTAATATAGAAAAAGAAGCTTTTTTCTTTTCTCAAAGATTATATGAAACTATAAAAAAAGCTTGAGTATTAGATTATGAAGAATATTTTGATAGAAAAGTAGTTTGAAATACTAGTTTTTCTTCAGGACATTATGATAAAAAAACTTGATTTTGAAATTTTTGATATAATTGAGTAGTTTGAACTTCTAATTATTGAAGTTGATACTATTATTGTAGAAGTTGAGATAATAAAAATATGAGTTCTTGATCAATAAATCCTCAACTTTGATGTATAAAAAGTAATTTTAATAATTTTGAAAAAGATCAATTTTGACAACCCCAAAGATATTGAGAATATTCTTTTCAATTTATAGATTATAATTCTAATGCAGATAGTGATTTATGAGATGAAGATGGTGATCATAATATTATTTGAGATGATGATGATGAGTATTTATGAATTTGACCAGAGGCTTTTTCTTGAAATACAAATGTAGGGGAATTATATTTAATAAGTGCAGATAAAAGGCATAGGACCTTACTTAGAATTAATTATAAGCTTGATCCTGATGCTCCTAGTTCTTCAAGTTGTACTACTAGTGATTGATGAAAAACTTATAGTTGATCTTGATGTTTATGACAAATAGAAATATTGAAACTTGAATGAAGAGATCGGGGATTAGATCATGAAAAAAATAATTGAGATTCTACTGAGTGAGATTGAGTTATAGATACTTGGCTTATAGATAGAGATTTTTCTTCTTGACAAGAAATTGTAGCAGGAAGTAATAATAATTCTTATTGGTTACCATTATTTTCAGATAATATAAGTGTAAAAAGTTTTGAAGTTTATCCTTATCCTAATAAAGATCCAAAATTATCTTGGAAGGATAATTCAGATAATATAAATATTGCTCCTTATGTAAGATTGAAAATAATTTTAACTCCGAGCTGGAAAGTAAAAAAGAGGATAAAGTGAAAAATTCCAGAATTTAGATATTCTACTACTATTTCTTTAAATTGAATATATAGTAGGGATTAAAAAATAATTATTTTAATTATGAAAAAAAATAATAAAGCATTTTCATTAGTTTTAGCAATAGTTTTGACTATAATTATGAGTTTAATAGCATTATATATAATTAATTATATAGTGCCTTTTTCAAGAAATGTAAAATGAATAGAAAATGTAGCAAAAGCTTATTATGAGGCTCAAAAGTGAGTAGAAGATTCTTTATATTTTATTAAATGAAATTTTTGAATAGATAAAATTAAAAATTTTTCTACAAATAATATTGATTATAGTTATAATATAATTGCTTTATGAAAAGTATTACCTCCAGCTTGAAAATGAAATAGTGAATATAATAAGAATTTTAATAGAATTAGAGTGTGAGAACCAATTCAATTACAAGTTTGAAACCATAGACTTGATGGAAGTAATTGGAATAATATAAATTTTACTTTTAAAATTCCAGAAATAGATTCTTATGTGAATAGTTGATCTACTTTAAGTTGAGCTAGTACTAATATGCCTATTATTAATTGGCAATTAGTGGCTCAAGATGATGTATTAAATGCTAGTTGAAGTCAAATTTTAGCAAGTGATTTATCTTCATTAAAAAATTGATTAGATATTTTTTATAATAAGCAAAATAATAGTTGAATATATTATAAAAATTGAGTTAAATTAGATTGAACTAGTGAAGCTTTTCAAGATTTTTTTGATGCTAATTGTACTTGAACTAATTCTTGATGTATTTTAAAAATGTCAGTTATAAATAAATTAGAAACTACTTCTTGAGTGTCAGTTCCTTACTTAGAATGGAAAATAGATTTAACCTCTACTTCAAAAAATATTCCATTAAGATATACTCAAATAACAGCAGAATGAAAATCTTATTGATATAAAAAATCAATAAGTATTAGAGTTCCTGAACAAACAGTAAATGAAGCTTTTGATTTTACAGTATTTCAATAATTAATAATAATATGAAAATAATTATAAAACCTTTTTCTGAAATAATGATAAAAAGTAAACCTGTCAGAAAAAGAATTATGAATTTTTTAGCAAGAAACATTAAAGAAAGATTAAAATTAGATTTATCAAAAGAGGACTTTTTAGTTCAAGTTTTTTGGGATAAGCTTGAACTTGATTTTTTGGGAAAAGAAAATGAAAAAATAATAAAAATTTTAGAAAAAGTTCCTTGAATAGAAAGTTTTTTAGAAGTTTTAGATTTTAAAATTTCTTGAGATAGTAAAAAAGGACAGTTTGATTTTATTTTTCAAAAAGCAAAAGAATATTTTTTGGATAAAATTGAAAATAAAAGTTTTGTTGTAAGAGTAAAAAGATCTGGACAACATAATTTTTCCTCAATAGAATTAGAAAGATATATTTGATGAGGACTTTTGAAATTTTCAAATAATTCTAAGGTAGAATTAAAAAATCCAGATATTACAGTAAGAATTGAAATAAAAGATAATAAATTATTTTTAGTAAAGGATGTTTATTATTGAATTTGATGATATCCTGTTTGATCTCAAAATAAAGTTTTAAGTCTTATTTCTTGATGATTTGATTCCTGAGTTGCTACTTTTTCTTTAATGAAAAGATGAGCAAAAGTTGATTATTTATTTTTTAATTTAGGTTGAACTGCTCATGAACTTTGAGTAAAACAAGTAGCTTATTATCTTTGGAAAAATTTTTGAGCTTGATATAATTCTAAATTTATTACTATAAATTTTGAAGAAGTAGTTAAAGAATTATTGACAAAAATTAACCATAAATATAGATGAATTATTTTAAAAAGATTATTTTTAAAGTTAGCAGATAGTTTAGCAAAAGAATATAATTATTATGCTTTAGTGAAATGAGATAGTTTATGACAAGTTTCAAGTCAAACTCTTGAGAATATGGCAGTTATAGATAAAATTTGTGATAGTTTGGTTTTTAGACCTCTTATTTGATTTAATAAACAAGAAATTGTAGATTTAGCAAAAAAAATTGGTACTTATACTTTTGCTTGTAATATGCCGGAATATTGTTGAGTTATTTCAGATAATCCTGCTACTGCTGCTAAATTAAAAGATGTAGAAAAAGAAGAAGAAAAATTTGATTTTTCTTTATTAGAAAAAGCTTTTTTAGAGAGAAAAGTAGAAAAAATAACTGAAGTTTTGAATTCAAAAGTAAATTGAGAAGATTTAGAAATAGTTTATTTGCCATGAAAAGATGATATAATTATTGATCTTAGAGAAGAAAAAGAAATTCTTAAAAAACCTTTAATTTTAGATGATATAGAAGTATTAAAAATTCCTTTTTATGAAATAAATTCTAAATTTAAAGATTTAGATCAATCAAAAAATTATTTATTTTATTGTGAAAAATGAGTTTTATCTAGATTGCATTGAGAATATTTAAAAGAAAAATGATTTAATAATATAAAAATTTATAGATACTTAGAAAAATGATGTAAATTAAAAAAATAAAATCTTCACATAAAAAACATATTATTTTGTTGTAAATATAAAAAATAAGATTATACTAAAATAGTCTTATTTTTTTAATCAATATAAAATTATGAAAAAAATATTATTTATTATACTTTCTTTTTTCATATTTCATATTTCTTTTGCTTCTAATTTAGAAGATGATTCTATTATAAAAGAGCTTAATAATATAAAAAATGCAAGTATTATTTCAAAAGATACTTTTAAATTAAAAAAATTTAAAAGTTGTTTAGATATGCAAAAAGTTTTAAGTAATTATGTAAAAGATTATTGGGAAACTCATAAAAATAGATATATTAGACCTCTTTATAGATGATGAGATATAGTTTTAAATGATGCTAGTCCTATAAAAAAATCTATTATTCCTATGTCTAATGTATGATGAGCAGAAGCTAATTTAGACTATAGTAAAACAAATACTCAAGTAAAAGGTGTAGATGAAAGTGATATAATAAAAACAGATTGAAGTTATATTTATTATTATAACAAAACTAAAAAATATGTTTATATAATAGATGCTAGAAATAAAAAAGATTTAAAAATATTTAAAAAGTTAAGATTACCTAAATATTTTTATAATGTTCAATTATATGTTGATGATAATAAGCTTGTAATTTTAGCTTCTTGAAATGTAAATTGAAATTATACTAATTATTATTTTAATAGAAATTCTAGGACATTTGCTATAATTTTTGATATAAAAGATAAGAAAAAAATAAAATTAGATAAAATTTATATAGTAGATTGAACTCTTTCTAAATCAAGAAAAATTTGAAATTTTTTATATATAGTTTCAAATAATTATTTTAGTTTTCCTTATTATAATTTTAAGAAAATAGAAGATATAAAACTTGATTCAACAAATTTAATTCCTAGAAAAATAGATATTTCAAGAGTCCGTGATATAAAAAAAGCAAATTTAAAGTTAAAATGAAAATTATATCCATATAAAGCTACTACTTGAAATGTTGCTAAATGTAATGAAATAGAATATATTTTTCCAGATAAAAGGACTTTAGAAAAATATGATTTTAGACCTAGTTATAATATTATAACTACTATAAATTTAGGAGATACTTCAAAAGAAGCAAAAACAAAAGTGATAGCTTGAAATAATGATGAGCTTTATATGAGTACAAAAAATATGTATTTAATTTCAAAAATTTATAGTGATAGCTCATATAAATGTAAGTGAGATTATTGTATAATGCCTTATTTTTATGGTGATACAACTAATACTTTAATTCATAAATTTAAATTATTAAGAGATAATATAGAATATAAAACTTCAAATTTAATCCCTGGAAGGCCTTTGAATCAATATAGCATGGATGAAAAAGATGATAAATTTAGAATAATTACTTCAACTTCTAGATGGAATTCAAAAATAAACAAGTCACATACAGATTTATTTATACTTGATGATAATTTGAAATTATATTCTAAATTAGAAAATATTTGAACTTGAGAAAGATTTCAATCAGCTAGATTTATGTGAAATAAATTATTTTTAGTTACTTTTAAACAAATTGATCCACTTTTTGTCATAGATTTAAAGGATGAAAAAAATCCAAAAATTATTTGAGAATTAAAAATTCCTGGTTATTCAACTTATCTTCATCCTTATGATGAAAATCATTTAATTTGACTTGGTTATGATACAAAACAAGCTAAATGGTGAGGTACTATTAATGGTTGAATAAAATTAGATTTATATGAAATTAATTATAATAAAAAACTAAAACCAATAAATATAAATTGTAATAAATATAGTTTTGATAAATGTCCTTCTAGTTGTGTTAAAAATGCTTGTGCTTCTGCTTGTCCTAAATGAGTAATTTGTATTAGTCAATGTATAAAAAAATGTGAAAATCCAAAAAATATTAAAAATCAAGATAATATAGAAGTAAAAAGATTATATTCTCTTGTTATGTGAGAAGCTTGAAGTTATTCTGAGGCTTTAAGAAATCCAAGAATGTTTATGTGGAATAAAAACAAAAATATTTTATTCTTACCAGTAACTCTTTATTATAATGAGAAAAATAGTGATTATAAAAGAATAGATTTTTTCCAAGGTTTAGAAGCTATAAAAATTGATAAAGATTATTGAATAAAAGAACTTTATAAAATAACTCATATAAATACTTCTTCTTTAGAAGAAAAAAGAAAAAAAGAATGTAGTAAATATTTTAAACAAAAAGAAGAAAAACAAAAATGTAGAAAATTACTTGATTGAAGTGAATATTGTCCACCTAAAAATACTTATTATTATATTCCTGAATATTGTTTTGCTGATACTCCTATTTGAGCTTATATAGCAGCAAAATCTTGGAGTTTTAGAAATGAATTTATAAAAAGAGCATTGTGGATATGAAATTGAGTTTTTGCTATTTCAGATGAGAAAGTTACTAGTCATAATATAAATAATTGAGTAAAATTTTCTGAAGTTGAAATGAAATAAAATTTGACTTTTAAAAAATAAACATATACTAAGGATATATTAAAAGTATATGTTTATTTTTTATTTTTCTTATTATGATAAGTAAGGTTAATAGTATAGCTATTAATTGATTAGAATCAGATATTATAGAAGTAGAAGTAGATATAAATCAATGACTTCCTGCTTTTACTATTGTTTGACTTCCAGATCAATGAGTTCAAGAAAGTAAAGAAAGAATCAGATCTGCTATGAAGTCTAGTTCTACAAGACTTCCTGCTGCAAGAATTATAGTGAATCTTGCTCCTGCTAATATTAGAAAAACTTGACCAAGTTTTGATTTAGCTATTGCTGTTGCTATTTTACATAATAGTTGAGTTATTTATAAAGATGAATTATTAAAAGATTCTATTTTTTTATGAGAATTAGCTTTAGATTGAAAATTAAGACAAATTCCTTGAGTTTTACCTGCAACAATTTGAGCTAAAAATAGGTGATTTAAGAGAATTTTTATTCCAAAAATAAATTCTAAAGAAGCTTCTATTATACCTTGAATAGATATTGTGTGAATAGAGGACCTTTGAGAAATTATAGCTATTTTGAATTGAGAAAAGGAAATGAAAGTAGAAGAAGTGGTTGATTTTAATCAAATAAAAAAAGAAAATAATATTGATAATAAATATGATTTTAAATATATTGTTTGACAATCTCATGCAAAAAGAGCTTTAGAAATAGCAGCTGCTTGATGACATAATATAATTATGTCAGGTCCTCCTTGAAGTTGAAAAACTATGCTTGCAAAAACTTTTGCAACAATTTTACCAGATTTAACTATAGATGAAGTTATAGAAATAAGTAAAATTTACTCTATTTCTTGATTATTAGATAAAGATAATCCAATAATAGTTAAAAGGCCTTTTAGAACAGTTCATCATACAGCTTCTGCTGTTAGTATTATATGATGATGAAGGAATGCTAAGCCTTGAGAAATTAGTCTTGCTCATAAATGAGTGTTATTTTTAGATGAAATTTTAGAATTTAATAAATCTGTTTTAGAAGTTTTAAGACAACCTTTAGAAGATTGAATGATTACAGTTACTAGAGTAAATGCTTCTTTTGAGTATCCTGCTAAATTTTCACTTGTTTGAGCTATGAATCCTTGTCCTTGTTGATATTTAACAGATCCAGATAAAGAATGTAGTTGCTCTCAAAATCAAATAAAAAACTATCGTTCAAGATTATCAGGACCTTTAATAGATAGGGTAGACTTGTTTATAGAAGTTCCTAAAGTAAAAGTAGAAGAATTTAAAATAAAAGATAATTATGATTGAGTAGAAGATTCTAAGACTATAAAAAAGAGAGTTGAAAAAGCAAGAAATATTCAAAAAAATAGATTTAAGGATGAAAATATTACTTCAAATAGTGAAATGTCTACAAAACAAATTAATAAATATTGTAAACTTGATTCAGAAACTGATATTATTTTAAAACAAGCTGTTTCTTCTCTTAATTTATCTGCTAGAGCTTATTATAGAGTAGTGAAACTTGCTAGAACAATTGCAGATTTAGCATGACAAGAAAATATTAAAAAAGAACATATTTTAGAAGCTTTGAGTTATAGGAAAAGTGAAGAAAATTAATTTACTTATATTTAATATCAAAATCAATAAATTTAAATCAAATTTTTTTTAATTTTTCAAGGCTTTCTTTTTTTATTTTTTCATTAAGTAAATAAAGTTCAGTATTAATTATTGGTTTATTTGTTTTGACTAAAAAAATATTTCAAACTTTTTTTATAGATATTAAATATTTTTTAATATCTATTTTTTTTTCTTTTAAAAAAACTTCTATAATCGTATTGTAAATAATAGATTTTTTTGTAGTAAGAGAAAGTCATTTTTTATTTAAAATTTTACTAATTTCCATTTTGATTTTTTAGTTTTTATTTATATAATTAAAAAAAATATAATCTTAAATTAAAAATATATTTAAAAAATTAAAAATATATTTAAAATTTATTTTTTAATTTAGAAATAAAATTTTTTTCT
>CAZRIS010000013.1:0-4793 GCA_964600205.1 uncultured Candidatus Peribacteria bacterium
CTTCTCAGTTAGTTTTTAAACTTACCAAAAAATTATTTTCTTCCAAATATTCTTTTATATTTGGTCAAATAATTTGATCATCTTCTACTAAAAGAATTTTCATATTAATAATAATTACAGAGTTATATTAATTTAAATAATATTTATAATAATAAAAAATTCAAATAAAAAATTTGACAAAAAATAATTAAATAATAAAATATTAGCACTTAAATAAAAAGAGTGCTATTTTATTTCTTAATTTTTAAGAATTATGGCAATTAAACCACTTAGTGATAGAGTTGTATTAAAAGCTTTAGAAAAAGATAATGTGACAGAATCAGGAATTTATATTCCAGAATCAGCTAATAAAGAAAGACCTTATATTTATGAAGTTGTTGCAGTTTGACCAGGTAAAAAAGATGTTGAAATGACTGTAAAAGTAGGAGATAAAGTGCTTGTTGGTCAATATAGTTGAGATGATGTAAAATATAATGATGAGGAATTTAAAATAGTTGGTATTGATTATGTTTTAGCTATTGTTGACTAAAAAATTACAAAATAATAAATTAATTTTTATTATTTTATTTCTTAACTTAAAATAAAATATGGCAAAACAAATTATTTTTTGAGATCAAGCTAGAGAAAAAATGCTTTCTTGAATGAAAATAGTTGCTGATACTGTTTCAGTAACTATGGGGCCAAAATGAAGAAATGTTATTTTAGATAAAGGATTTTGAGCTCCACAAGTAACTAATGATTGAGTTACTATTGCTAAAGAAATTGAAGTTGAATGAAAATTTGAAAATATGTGAGCTGAACTTGTAAAAGATGCAGCAGATAGAACTAATTCAGAAGCTTGAGATGGTACTACTACTTCTACAGTTTTGACTTATGCAATAGCAAAAGAAGGTTTAAGATATATTAAATCTTGAGTTAATGCTGTAGAATTAAAAAATTGATTAAAAGAAGCTTCAGATAAAGTAGTAGAAGAATTGAAAAAAAATTCTAAAAAAATTAGTTCAAAAGAAGAAATTGCTCAAGTTGCTACTATTTCTGCTCAAGATAAAGAAGTATGAAATATTATAGCAGAAGCAATGGAAAAAGTAGGAAATAATTGAGTTATTTCTGTAAAAGAATGACAAACTTTTGGTATTGAAGTTGAAGTTACAGAAGGTATGGAATTTGATGAAGGATATTTAAGTCCATATATGGTTTCAAATACAGAAAAAATGACAGCTGAAATTAATGAAGCACCAATTCTTATAACAGATCAAAAAATATCAAATATGAAAGATATTTTACCTTTATTAGAGCAATTAGTTAATAGTTGAAAAAAAGATTTAGTTATCATTGCTGATGATGTTGAAGGTGAAGCTCTTACAGCTATTATATTAAATAAATTAAAAGGTGCTTTAAATGTTTTAGCTGTGAAAGCTCCTGGATTTGGTGATAATAAAAAAGAAATGTTACATGATATAGCAGTTTTAACTTGAGCTAATGTTATAGAAAAGGACCTTTGAATGAAATTAGAAAATGTTACTTTAGAAGATTTAGGTCAAGCAGATTCAGTTGTTTCTACTAAAGATAAAACTACAATTATAGGAGGTAAAGGAGATAAAGAAGAAATTAATAAAAGAGTAGAAGCTATTAAAAAAGCAATAGAAAATACAGATTCTTCTTATGATAAAGAAAAATTGCAAGAAAGATTAGCAAAACTTGATTGAGGAGTTGCTGTTATAAAAGTATGAGCAGCTTCTGAAGTAGAAGTAAAAGAGAAAAAACTTAGAATAGAAGATGCTTTAAATGCTACAAGAGCTGCAGTTGAAGAATGAGTTGTTGCTTGAGGTTGAGTTGCATTATTAAAAGCTTCAAAAGTTTTAGAAAATCTTGATTTATGAAATGAAGATAAAAATATTGCAGTATCAATTTTAAAACATGCTTTAAGATATCCTATTTCAAAAATTGCATCAAATGCTTGAAAAGAAGCTTCTGTTATAGCTTCAGAAGTAGAAAAAAATGAAGATGTAAATTATTGATATGATGCTTCTTCAGATAAATATGTAAATATGATGGAATCTTGAATTATAGATCCTACAAAAGTAGAAAGAGTTGCTTTACAAGAAGCTGTTTCATTATCTGGAATGTTCTTAACAACAGAAGCTGCTATAACAGATTTACCAAAAAAAGATAATAATCAATGATGTGCAGATGGAAGTTGTTGAGTACCTCCAATGGGTGGAATGGGATGAATGCCAATGATGTAATAAAAGTATGATAAATAAAAAAGAGCTTTTTAGCTCTTTTTTTTGAATTTAATATTTTTTGCTATATAAGCTCAAATTAACATAAATAATGTATAAGATGTAGCAGATTCTTCAAATCAATGAGTAAAATTAACCATAAAAATTAATGCAATATAACTTGATAGAAATCATATACTTAAAAAGTCCTTTTTATTTTTTGCTATTTTTATTAAATAATAAAGTATCATTAATATTATTCATAAAAATAATCAAAAACCTAATATACCTTGTTCTATTAGTATTTGAACATACCAATTTTCAGGTAAAAATTTATGAACTTGTGTTGAAAAAATAGAATTATTAGGATAATTATAATCAATTATTTTTCATAATTGGCTAGCAGGTCAAGCTTTTCATAATCAATATCAAATTGGATTTTGTATAAACATTTGCATTGCTATATTTAAATTTTGGAATCTGTTTATTATTGCTCATAAATGTAAAAACAAATCTTTTTTTATGTATATTATACTAAGAATAGGTAGTGATAAAATTAAACTAGAATATATTATAAATTTTGTTTTAATTTTTCTTCATAATTTATATTTATAGAAAAAATATGAAAAAAAACTTAATCAAACTATTAAACCTAATACTCAAGTTTTTGAGTAAGAATAAAATATAGAAATAAAAGTAAGTATTGAAAAGATTCATATTATTAAATATTTAAATCTTGTTTTTAAATATTTTAGACTAAATCATAAAAATAATAAATAATAAACTACTAAAAAAACAGAAAATCTTATAGGTCATCAAAAACTAGCTTGAAATCTAAAATGTCCTCATTCTACATTTTGAGAAAAAGTTATACAAGAATTTGGGTTATAAGTTGATACATGATTTGAATATCCAAAAAAAGTATAAAAATCTTGTGTATAGTTAGATAAAAATACTGGAATAAAAACTATAAATATTATTATAATACTGGCAAAAATACTTTTTAAATATAATTTTATATTATTTTTTATAATAGGTAAGTAGAATCAAATTAAGACAGCAAATAAGAAAAATACATCATATTTAAATCATAATAAGGCAGATTTAAAATTAAGTGAACTTATGAAATTTTTTGTTATTTCCAAATTAAATCAATATTTATTATAAGCATCAATTAAGTATATAAAATTAAAAGGAAAGAATATATAAATAAAAGATACAAAACTAAATGCAGTTATAGTTCAAAGTATGTAATTATTCTTATATATTTTTGAAATTTTAAACTTGTATTTTTTTAATACATAAAAAATAGTATATAAAAGAAGTAAAATTATAACTATTTCTTTCCAAAATCTTATTATATTAGTGTTAATTCATATACCACATTTTAGAGTAGTTATTAAAAAAGCATGTAATGGAATTAAAAAGAAAAAAAGTGCAATAATATATCTCATAAGACTTTATTTATACTATATAATTTAGAAAAAGTCTATATAAAAAATAAATATTATCAAGTTTTTTTAAAAAAACACAATAATTTGACACTTTCTTGACATATGATTCTTATAATACTAATGTTTTAAAAATTAACTTATAAGAATATGAAGAAAATTTTGTTTTGATTGTTTTTATTTTTCTTGCTTTTTAAACAAATTTTTGCTTTTGATGCTAGTTTAGTTTCTAATAAAACTAATTATAATTTATGAGATAATATAAATATTAGTTTGAAGTTAGAAACTACTAAGTGATGAAAATTTCAAATAAAAACTATAAAATGACTAGAAAATTTTAATATTATATGACAATCACAAAGTCAATCTAGTGCTTCTAGTGTTGAAATAATTAATTGAGTTACAAAAAGTGTTACAAAAACTACTTTAAATTTAGATTTGATTTTACAAGCAAAAAAAAGTTGAAAATTTGAGATTTGACCTGCAATTATTTCAGATTGAAAAAATGAAATAAAGACTAATTCTATTGTAATTAATATTTGAAAATGATTTTCTAGTTTGCTTGGAACCAGTAAAATAATACAAAATAATAATGTAAGTAATAGTGTAAATAATATTAATAAAAATGATTTATGATGAAATGAAAATTTAAATGTAAAAAAATATAGTGAATCAAACTTAAGTGTTTATGTGTTATTTTTAATAGTTTTACTTTGAGTAATTTGAACTTTACTATTTTTATATAATAAGTGATTATTATTTGAAAATAAAAAAATTAATAAAAAAGAATGAGAAGAACAAAATGATTTTGTAGAATTAAATAAAGAGAATGATGAAAAAATAAATTTCGAAGAAAGAAAAGAAATAGAAATTAAATATCCTTCTTTAGAAGATGATGATTTTGAAGAAAAAATTGATAAAATTTTTAGACAAAAAATTTATAAAGAATTTCATATAAAAGATATTGATTCTTTGACTTATAATGAAATTCTTGAGAAAATAAATGATAATGATAAAAAAGAAAAAATAAAAGAAATAATAGATTTGTTGATGAAAATAAAATATTCTAATATTATTTTAGATAAAAATAAAGTTTTAGATTTAATAAAAAATATGTAAT
>CAZRIS010000013.1:4893-10696 GCA_964600205.1 uncultured Candidatus Peribacteria bacterium
TAATTTTACTTTTTAATAATAAAAATTATGGAAAAACAAAATATAGATAATTTAGATGTTCAAGTTAATAATGAATTAGAAAAAGATAATGATTTTGAAAATAAAGTATGAGAAGCTTGTAATAAAATAAAAGAATTAAAAAAAGAGGTTCATAAAAAAGTTATTTGACAAGAAGATTTAATAGAAAGTCTTATTATAGGACTGTTAGCAAAATGACATATTTTACTTGAATGAGTTCCATGACTTGCAAAAACTCTTACTGTAGATACTTTTAGTAAGGCTTTAGATTTATGATTTAATAGAATACAATTTACTCCAGATTTATTACCAAGTGATTTAATAGGTACTGAAATTTATGATCAAAAAACTTGAGAATTTGAAGTTAAGAAAGGTCCGATTTTTAATAATTTTATTTTAGCTGATGAAATAAATAGAGCTCCTGCAAAAGTTCAATCTGCTTTATTAGAAGCTATGGCTGAAGGTCATGTTACTATTTGAAAACAAACTTTTGAACTTGAAAAACCTTTCATAGTTTTAGCAACTCAAAATCCAGTAGAACAAGCTTGAACTTATAAGTTACCAGAAGCTTGACTTGATAGATTTATGTTAAAAGTTGATGTTGATTATCCTACAAAAGAAGAAGAAAAGGAAGTATATAAAATGATTACAAGTGAGAAAAGTGAAGAAGTTAATAAAATTTTTAATAAGAATGAAATATTTGAATTACAAGATTTGGTAAAAAATATTTATGTTTCAGATAATATTTATGATTATGTAGCAGATATAATAGATGCTTCTAGAAATCCTTGAGAATATTGACTTGAAAAAATTGCTAAATTTATTGAATATTGAATATCTCCAAGAGGTTGAATTTCTCTTATAAATGCTGCAAAAGTTAATGCTTTAATTAATAATAGGACTTTTGTAATTCCAGAAGATATAAAAGATATGGCTATAAAAGCATTAAATCATAGAATAATTTTAAGTTATGAAGCTATTGCTTCAGATATAAAAGCTAGTGATATTATTAATAATATTTTAAAAAATGTGAAAATTAAATAATTTGGAATCAAAGATAAAAAAATTAGAATTTAAATTTTATAAAAATTTATGAGCAGATTTATTATGATTGTATAAAACTGCTTTTAGGTGACAATGAATGGAATTTAGGGAATTAAGAGAATATGTTTTTTGAGATTCTATTAAACATATTGATTGGAAAACTACAGCTAAAACTTGAAAAATGCAAACTAGAATTTATGATGAAGAAAGAGATTTAAATGTATTATTTATCATAGATAATTCTAGTTTTATGCAAAAATGATTTTTAAATAAAACAAAAAAGGATTTAGCAGAAGAAGTTTTTTATGCTTTAGCTTTAAGTGCAATATCTAATAATGATAATATTTGAGCTTTGTTTTATGATGAAGAAGAAGTTTTGGATTTTATAAATTTCAAAAAATGAATTTGAAATTTATATAGAATAATAGAAAAATGGGATGAATATGAAAATAAAAATAGTTTTTGAGAAGCTGGTTATACTTTTAAAGCTTTAAAGAAAATTTTTGATTTAAGAATAAAAAGGACATTGATTTTTATTTTAACAACAGATACTAATTTTGATAATAAAAATATCTTAAAATTAGTTGGAGGAGATAATGAAATTATTATTATTAATTTATTTGATAGCATAGAAAATGATTTATCTATTTTGTGAAAAATATTAAATAGTGATAATAAAAATATTATTAATGAATTTTGAATAGATTTATTAGTTTGAGATAAAAAAGATTTTTTAAGTATAAATTTATGAGATAAAGTTAGTCTAGAAAAATATAAAAAAAATAGAGAACAAAAATTAGAAAAATTAAAAAATTTTTTATTAAAAAATAAGATTTCTTATTTAAAAATAGAAAATTTAGATAATTCTAATGAAAAATTACTAGAATTCTTTAAAAAAAGATAATTTTTAATTAAAAATACAATATGAATCAAATGACTGATATATATGATATAAAACCAATTTTATTAGATAATATTATAAATTATAAACTTAGTTTAATTTATATTTTTCTTATAATTATAGTTTTTATAATTTTTTATTATTTATCTTCTAAAAAGACTGTAATTATAGAAGAAAAAATAGAACAAAAAATTGATAAAAGAGATTATTTTATAGGACTTTTAGATGATTTACAAAAAAATGGATTATTACTTAATAAAGATGAATTTTATTCAAGATTATTAAAAATTCTAAAAGAGTATATAACTTATAAAACTTGAAAAAATATAGAGTCATTAACTTTAAAAGAATTAAAAAATGCAAAATTAAATAAAAATTTAGAAAAGTTAATATCAAATTTGTATTTTGAAGAATATTCTCCTTATAAAAATATTGATAGTGATGATTTTAGAAAAAAAATTATAAAAGATATTAAATGAATAATAAAATAATTTATGTTTGAAAATATAGAATTTACACAAAAATATTACTTTATTTTACTTTTATTGATTCCAATAGTCCTTTTTCTATTTTTTAAAAAGCAAAAGTATAATGAAGTATTATTTTTTGAGGATATAAAAAAGGTTTTTAATAAAAATAGTATATTTTTTTATTTAAAAGCTTTATTGATAGTATCAATTTTATCTTTAATGATAATTATAATTGCTAATCCAAATAAAGTAAATACAAATAAAGAAATTAAAAAAAATTGAATAGATATAATACTTCTTTTGGATGTATCTCCTTCTATGGATACTCCAGATTTACAGCCTTCTAGAATAGAAGCAGCTAAAAAAGTTATATATGATTTCATTTCTAATGCTAAAACTGACAGACTTTGACTTGTAGTTTTTTCTTGAAAACCTTTTGAGTCAATTCCTCTTACTTTTGATTATAATATTTTAAAACAAACCATAAAGAATTTATCTACTAATACTTTAAGAGTTAATTGAACAGATATATGAGATTCTCTTATGCTTGCTAAAAGCATATTTGAAAAACAAATAAAGAAAAAGGACTTTAAAAAAAGACAAAAAGTTATTATTTTAATAACAGATTGAGATTCTAATGTTGGAATAAATCCTTTATTAGCTGCTAAATATTTAGCAGAAAGTTGAATAAAAATTTATACTATTTGAATTTGATGAAAAAAACCTTTGTTTATAAGTTGAATGTGAGTGGTTCCTCCACTTAATTCAAAAACTTTAAAAGAAATAGCTAATATTTCACATGCTAAATTTTTTATAGCTGATTCTAATTATAGTTTTTCTAGAATTTTTTCAGAATTAAAAAAATTACAAACAAATGATATTGATGTAAAAATAACTAAAAAATATTCACAATATTATTATGACTATGCTTTATTATTGCTTATTTTATTTGTATTATTTATGTTTTTAAGTTTTAAAAGAATTAGAGTTTAATATTAAAAATAAATTTATGGAATTTGAACAATTAAATTTTCAGACATTAATTATTTTCTTGTTTTTATTATGATTTTTTTCTGTTTTAATTTATTTTTATTTTAAAAAAATAAAAACTACTAAAATATTAATTTTTAAAAATAGGACTTTTGTTAAAGAATCTTTTTTGATTATTTCGTTTGTTTTAGTTCTTTTTACTATTTTTTCTCCAAAATATTGAGAATTAAAAAGTAGTTGAGAATCTAAATGAATAGATGTAGTTTTTGCTCTTGATGTTAGTAAATCTATGAATGTAGCAGATATTAAAGATTCTCATTATAATTATACTAGACTTGATATAATAAAACAAGCTATTTCTAGATTTGTAGTGAAACATATAGAAAATAGATATTGATTAGTAGTTTTTGCTTGAGATGCAGTTTCAAGTGTCCCTTTAACTTTGGATCATGATGTTTTTTTAACAATATTGAAGTGAGTTGATTATAGAAATGTATTTAAACAGGGAACAGATATAAAACAAGCTTTAAAACTTGCTCTTAATAGGTTTGATTATAATGATAATAGGTCAAAAGCTATTGTTTTAATTACTGATTGAGCAGATAAGGATTATATAGTTGATACAAATTATTTAAAATCTTTAAAAAGAAAATATAAAAATGTAAAATTTTTTGTAGTTTGAGTTTGAACAGATAAATGATGAATGATTATAAAATGAAGAGATCCTTTTTGAGATATTGTATATCAAAAATATAAGTGAAGATATGTAATAAGTAAAATTAATAGAACTAATTTAAGACTTATTGCTTGAGCTCTGGATGCTCCTTATATAGAAATTAATAATGTGAATGATTTATTAAAACTTAATAAATATTTTTCTAGTTTACAAAAGAAAGTTTTGGAATATAGTTCTAATTGAGAAAAAAATAATTTGATAAGGTTTTTTATTATTTTAAGTTTTATTTTCTTTAATTTGTATTTGCTTTTATATTTTTATCCTAATATCTATAAAAAATTATGAATAAAATAAATAAAAAAATAATTGTGTTAATTATATTAGGACTTTTTGTTATTAACATTTTTTCTATGAAAAATTTTGTTTATAGTGCTTATTTTAAGTACTTATATTGAAAAAATAATTTAACAGAAATAGAAAAAAATATAAAAAATGAAAAGTCCTTAATTTGAGTTTATAATAAATGAGTTGTTTATTATAAACAAAAAAAATATAAAAAAGCTTTGAAAACTTTTTTAAGTATAAATTATAATAATAAAGATAATTTTGCTTTTAATTTGTTTTATAATATTTGAAATTCTTATTATAAATATTGAGAATTGCAAAATAATTCTAAACAAAAAATTAATTTGTGGTTGAAAGCTATTTCTTATTATGAAAAAGCTCTTGATATAAAATATGATAAAAAAACAAAAGAAAATATAGAGTTTATTTTAAAAAAAATAAAACAAGAAAAAAAATCTTCTAATAAAAAAGAGGAGAATAAAAAGAATAAACAAAATGATAATAGTAATAATAAATCAACTAAAAATAATAATGATAAGTCTTGAAATAATAAAGAAAATAATCAAAATAAAACTAATAATTCTTCTCAAAAAAAGGACTCTTGAAAAGAAAAATGAAATTGAAAAAGTAATGAAGATAATATTAATTCACAAGAAAAAAGCTGAAAAAAAATAGATAAAGAAAATGAAAAAAAATCTAGTAGTGAGAATAAAAAATGATGAGAAAAAAGTTGAAAAGAGAATAATGTAGAGAGTAAAAAAATTTGAGAAAAAAAAGATAGTAAAGAATCTAAAGATTGAAAAAAAACAGATAATTTACAGAAAAAGAATTCTCAAAATGGTTTTTGAAAATCAAATAATAAAAATAATTTTTCAAAAAAGGATTTAGAATTATTAAAAGCTTATGAAAATAAAGTGAAAAATGATTCTAAAAATTTATGAGATTATTATTGAAAAGTATATAAAAAAAATGATATAGATCCTTTTGATACTTTTGATAATTTTTTCTGATGATCTATGTTTGATGATGATTTATTTTGATGAAGTGATAAAAAAGATTGGTAAAAACTAACTAATAAAAGCTTCCAAAGACTTTTTTAAGTCTTTTTTTTGTATAAAATTTTTTAAATTATTTTTTATTCTAGAATCAAAAATTATACAAGGTTCTAGTTTTTTTTGTTGAAAAATTTTGTAAAAATAAAAATTGAATATTTAAAAAATTATTTTATATTTTATTAAATTTTAAAAAATAATTAAAAAAATTGAAAGAAATAAAATGAGTTTCAATTGAACTTTATGATAAAAATTGAAATATATTATTAATAGAAGAAGCACAAAATAAAGCTTGGAAAAATGAAGG
>CAZRIS010000014.1:0-10507 GCA_964600205.1 uncultured Candidatus Peribacteria bacterium
TGTAGATAATTTAAGACACAAAATAAAAACTAGCTTTTAGCTAGTTTTTATTTTGTAATTATTTATTTTCCAATAAAAGAAACATCATTTTTTATTGTTTTTGCTAATAGAATAACAAAAACTCTAGAAATATACATAGCTGAAAAAAGTGAAACAACAATTCAAATACCAAGCATTAATCAAAATCATTTAATCAAATTAATTCAAAATACAAAAAGTATTATTGCAACCATTAATCAAGTAATATTTGAATCCCAAATTGCACTCCAAGATTTTTTAAATCATATTTTTGAAGCTTCTTCTTTATTTTTTCAAGCTTTTAATTCTTCTCTAATTCTTTCAAAAATTAAAACATTTGCATCAATAGCCATTCAAACTGATAATATAAGACCAGCTATAGAAGCTAAAGTTAATACAGTTCAAGTTGATTTAACTATAGCTAAAACTATTAAAATATACATAATCAAAGCTATAGCTGAAACAAATCCACTTAATCTGTAAACAATAATTAAAAATAAAAATATTAATATAAATCAAGCAATTCAAGCAAAAATTATTTTTTGTAAAGAATTTAATCCAAGTCTTGAATCAATAGATTTTTCTGAAGTTAAATATATAGGAGCTGGAACTACTCAAGTATTTATATCTTGAGATAATTTTTTAGCTTTTTTTACTGTATAATACTTTCAAGTTATAACTGCTTGTCAATTAAGAATTGGTTCATCTATTTTTGGAGCAGTTAACATTTGTCATCATACAAATATAGCCATTTGTTTTCACACTAATCTTTTTGTAATCTCTCCAAAAATTTCCTTACCTTCATCATTGAAAGTCAATTCTACCATTGGTTTAAAAGCCTTATTAAATTGAACAGAAGATTTTACAAAATATTTATCATTTAAAATTCTTCATTTGCTATCTTTTGCAGGCATCCATTCAGATGGAGTATTAGCTATAAAAATGTAATTTATCACATTTTTTCATAAAGAATTTTTTTCAAAATCCAAAATATAATTTCATTTTCACAAATCTTTATCTTCTCAAGGTATTATTTTATATAAAACTCAATTTACTTTACTTATATTTTTTAATCATAAATCTTTTAAAGAATTAACTGTTCAAACTTTTATTTTTTCATAAGTATCTTTATATTTATTAGCAGTTACAAAAAAATTATATTTTGATTTTTTTAATTCTTCTAATGCTTTTTTTGCTATTTCTTGTCTTAATTCTAAATCTTTTTTTGTTATTTCTTTTCTTCTTTCTTTAAAAACAATTTTTACCACTCTACCAATAGCTTCTTTTGCTCTTTTAATATTTTCTTTATTTGAAAAAGTATCATTTCATTTTAATGGAATTTGAACTATGATATGTTTTTCTCAAGCATAAGAAGCATCATTTATTTGAGCATCATTTATGTTAAGAGTTTGAATTCTTTTTTCTATAATAGATTTTAATCCTTCTATTATAGATCTTTCTTTCTTTAAATTAAAATCTGGAGCTTTTTTTGCTTCATCCAAATCTACTTTATAATCAAGTTCAACTCATCCTTGTAAATCAAGACCTAATTTATAAGGTTTTCAAGAAAAAGGTACTTTTATATTATAAGAACTCCAAGGAAATACATAGAAAAATAATAAAAATCCTAAAGTCAAAAGTACAAACAAACTAAAAACTAATTTTTTCATTTTATTTATATTTTATATATTAAAAATTTTGATGATCACTTATTTCAAAAATAAGTAAATTATTTTCTTCATCTAAAATACCAAAAGCTCTATATTTTTTATTTATCCTAAAAGAATAAATCTTGTTCTTTTTTGGCTGTCTTATTTTAAAATCTTGCTTTCAAAAATATCAATTTACAATATTTTTTGCAGATTTTATATATTGAGAAGTCAAATTTCTTTTTTCTAAAAACTCCAAAATTCAAGGTTTTTCATATATCTTTTTTATTTCTAACATTTTACTAAGAAGAAATTGAAGTAAAATTTTTTAATCAATTCTTTGAAATCTCTTCTTTCATTTCCTTTAAATTATTAACCATTGATTGTGTTATATTTTTTTCATCAACTTCTTTAAAATCTAAATCAACAAATTTATCTGATAAAATTTTTATAAAATATCAAAAACTAATTTCTCAAGATAAATTTAAATCCTTAGGAACATCTTTTATAATTAAAGTCATAATTTTTATTTAATTAATTAAAAATATTTGACCTTATTATATCTTTTTTTCTTCTTTTTCAACTTTTTTATTAGCTAATTGTCAACAAGCAGCATTTATATCATCTCACATTGTAGCTCTTATTGTAGAAGGAATAGAAAATTTTTTTAAAATATCTTGAAATTTTTCTATTATAAATCTAGGAGTAGGCTTAAATCAATCTGATGCTGTTCATTCTCATGGATTATATGGAATAAAATTAACATGAGCTAATCTTCACTTTAATAATTCTCAAAGTTCATAAGCTAATTTTATATTATCATTTACTCAATTTATCATTATATATTCATAAAAAATTCTTTTATTTGTCTTATCAACATATTCATCTAAAGCATTCATTAAATCTTTTAATGGATAAGTATGATCTACTGGCATTATTTTTTTTCTTATTTCATCATTTGGTGCATGAAGTGAGACAGCTAATGAAACTTGTGAAAAATCTTTTGTAAATTTTTTTATTCAAGGAACTATTCAACAAGTAGAAACTGTTATTCTTCTATTACTTAAATCAAATTTCTTTTGAGAAGCTGCAAAATCTATTGATTTTTTTACATTATCATAATTAAGCATAGGCTCTCCCATTCACATATACACAATATTTCTAAGTCTAGAGCCTTCACTATCAACTAATCTAGCTGCATAATAAATTTGTTCTACTATTTCATAAAAACTTAAATTCTTTTTTAATCCTAATTTTCAAGTAGCACAAAAACTACAAGCCATAGGACATCCTGCCTGACAAGAAACACAAAGGGTAACTCTTCAAGTCAAATGCCTCATTATTACTGATTCTATAAACTCTCAAGTAGAAGTTTTAAACAAAATTTTTGTAGTTTGTCAATTACTAGAAGTAACTTGAGATTCAACTTTCAAAGAATCAAAGAAAAAATTCTTTTTTAAATCTTCTCTTAAATCTTTTGGAATAGTTTTTATTTCATCAAAATTATTTATAAAATTCTTATAAATGGCATTTTCAATCTGAGAATACCTAAACTTTGGATAAGATTTTTCTTGCAAAAATTCTTTTACTTTTTCTTCATCATGTATAGAATACATTATATATTTTTATTATTAAAATTTTTATCATTATATGAAAAAAATAAAAAAAGCAACTTCTATTATAGAAGCAATAATAATGATTCTAATTATAACAATTTGAATTGTTGGATTATTTAATATTTATAACTCTTCTATAAAAGTAGCAAACTCCACAAAAAATAAAATTCAAGCTATAGAAATAGCTAGAGAATGAATAGAAGCTATGGAAAATATTAGAAATACAAATTGGCAAATTTTATGAGCAGATAAAGATAATTGTTGGAATACTTTTAATTATAATAATAATTGTATATGAAATAATTCAACAACTTATGATATAAGTCCTTGAATGTATAAAATATATAATCAAAACTGAAGATGGGAATTATTAAAAGCTTCATCATCATTAACTACCAAAAATTATAAAGATCCAAATTATAGAAATTTTTTCAGAGTAAAATTAGATTCTAATTGATTTTATACTCAATCTTGATGAACTAATTTCAAACCTATTTTTACTAGAGAAATAAATATAAGTTATCCAGAAGACACAAATTCTGATTGAACTCAAAATAGTAATGATGAAAAAATGAATATTCATTCAATAGTTATGTGGACTGATTGATTTTGAAGTTGAAGTGCTCATATAGTAGACTTGGAATGAATGCTTACAAACTGGAAAAAAGATTAAAAGTCTTGGAAAAATCCAAGACTTAAGCTGCTTTTTTTAAATTTCAATCATAAAGTACATTATTAGCTGCTTCTCATATGTCTTCAGCTACTTTAAAAATACTTAAATAATCTTTTTTATCACTATCATCAAAATTTCAAATTAATAAATTTTCTACAGCATTATTAAACACTTCAGGTAAAGCATCTCAATTTAAAATATCTTCTATTCTAACTCATTTAAATTCACTTAATCTTATTCAAATTTTCTTCAAATCTAATCAAACTGGATCAGAATCTTCCAAGGCTTTTAATAAATCATCTCAAAGTCTAGCTAATAATCATGCAGTAATTTCTCTTAATTTATTATTTAAATATTTTCTATATAAATCTTTATCTCATCAAGCTTTAATTTTATCTTTTACTGATAATAAATCCTTCCATAAATTAGGCCAAACCTTATCTACAACTGTTCTTTCTCTAAAAGTCCTTGTTTGATCCATATTAAAATATCTCTTCACTATAGCAAAATTATTTGCTCAATATCACCCTTCAGCTCAAGTTGCATCCATCATAAAATCCTTTGAATAAGATGTTGGTTCTGAAATATAAGCTCTAGCAGTCTCATAATAATCTTTATATTTTCAATCTTTTCAGAAAAAAATTATTTTATCTGTTTTAGCATAATTAGGATTATTATCTTCTTTCATATATAAAGCTCTAACTAATACTTCTCCATACTCATTCCAAAAATCTCTTGTTTTTTCTATTTTTTTAGCATGAGGAATTGAAGAATCTCTTCAAAAATCAAATATTTCTTTTGCTTTTTTGTGCATTCAAATATATTTTTCAGGATATGCTTTTTCTATATCTTCAGATAATTTTACTATAGTTTCATTCAAAAGCTCTTGTCAAGAAGTTGATGACCCAAACATTGCAAGTAAATTTCAATTTCCTTGATTTATAAAATGATTTTTTAATTCCTCTTTTATAGAAGAAGTTGCTTCATATAATGTTCAAGAAAATAATAAAACAAAATATAATTCATTCATTTCCTTTAAACTTCCTCATTTTTCAACTGCTCTTTTTGCCCATCAAAGTGAATTAGGTACAGTATTTCAAAATATTTCTCAATATCAACCATCAATTATTTCTCAGATAGTTCTTTTATCTTTTGCATCATTATATCAATCTTCTAACTCTTTTTTAAATCAAGCTGCAATTTTTCATTTAAATTCTTTATAAAATTTAGATCTTCTTCTAGGTTTTAATTTTCAAGAAGATTGTTTACTTAGCAAATCTATAATAAGAGCAACTTCATCAAATGGTTCTATTCAATTATTAGCTTCCTTATGTTGATTATATAACTCATCTCAAATTCTTCACCCCAAAGCTTCATACCATAAAAATGTTCCATTAAATTCTCATAAAGCTTTAGCATAAAGTACCCCATATTTAGCAATATACATAAGTCATGCTTCTTTTCTAAATTCTGGAGTATCTTTATTTAAAAGCCATTTTTTTATTCTTTTTGTAGCAGCTGAAGAACTAATTTTTGATAATTTTCAAAGTTCTTTTTCCATTGCTTCAGATTGATTTGCTTCCACAGTAGTTCTGAAATCCTCTCTAATTTCTTCTGGTAAAAACCTAGCAAGTCATAATGCAAATTCTGCAGCTCTAACATCATTTCATTTTTTTATAGATTCTGTAATTCAATCTACAAGCATTTTTCAACCTGAAACAAGTTCCAAAAGAGAGGTTCTATTCCAAAATCTAGTAGCAAAACTTCATTTTATATTATTTTTATAATCATCACTAACTCATTCTTTTAAATTTTTTCAAATTTTCCAATCTGGAGCTAATTTTTGAAGTCTTACTAATTTATCAAATTCATTAAAAGAAATTTTACTAGATTTTTTTTCAAGAGAAATATTATGAGTAGTATTTTTTCATTTTTTCTTAGTTTTTAATTCTCAAAATTTTATCTCAATATAATCAGCTCAAATATCTTCTATTTTTAATAATTCTCATTTTTCTCAACATAAATAATCTATTTTTTTATCTTCTTTTTTTACTTCTCATTTTTCATTTGTAAAACTTACATCTTTTTTTATTAATTTTCAATTTTTTACAGTTAAACCTTTCCATAAAGGATCAAGAGATTTTTTTTCTAAATAATTTTTTAAATCATTTATTTTTTCAACCCTTTTTGCTTTATTTTTTTTGAAAGCTTGAAAAAAAGATTCATAACTAATATTAGCTTCCATTCAAGCCATACTTTGAAGAGAAATAGTTCATTTTTCTTTATCTAATCAAACTATTTCATAAGCCCCTTTTTCTGTTTCTAAAACTACTCATTTTTTTAATCAAAATTTTTCTCATTTTGGATCTAAATTATTTATTTTTTTTACTAATTCTTCATAATTTTGATATTTTACTAAATTATTTAATCATCAATTTTCTATATCCTTTAATTCCTCTTCTTTTTCTTCCAACAAAGCTTTTAACTTTTTTATTTTTGCTTTTAATTCATTTTTTTCTGATTCTCAAATATCTTTTTTATTTAATTTTTGTTCTTGTTCTTCTATATCTTTTTTTAATTCATCTATTTCACTTTGCAAATCCTTTTTTAAATTTGTAAAAATTCTTTTTCTTTCTTCTTCATTATTTTTTAAATCATCTACAGAATATAAATTTAAAACATCACTATCCACAACAAATTTTGAATCATCTTTTATAATAGACTCAAAAGTATTTTTATCATAAACTTTTGCTTTTGCTTTATATTTTTTAAATAATTCTACAAATTCTATATAACTTTTTTCTATATATTTAAATCATTTTGTATTTAAATTTACTTTAGAATTCTTTGTATGAGATGCTCACAAACTTGATAATGAAATTATTTTTTCTTCATCTGAAAAATTATCTAATCTTAAATATTCTTTTATATAAGTTCATTTTCATTCTAGAGTTATTTCTATAACACTATTTTTCTTGAAAGAATCTATATTTTCCACTCAATATTCTTTCAATAATTTTTTTAATTCTTCAAAATTTTTTGGACCATTTTTTTCTAGATCTTCTTTTACCTTATCTTTAAAATCATTAAATTCATCTTGAGCTTTAAAAAATCATAAACTACTAACAATTCTATCTAAATTACTAGATCTTAAAATATCTCTAATATCTACTTTTATATCTGAAAAACTTGTATTGTTTATTATTTTTTCTATTTCATCTTCTTTAAAATCTTTTTTTAATTTTTCTTTTAAAATTTTTTCTCTTAATTTTAAAGCTTCTTTTTTAGTTATAATATTTTTATCTAATAAATCACCTAAATTTACAAATGGAATAAATTTTTGTAAAATTTGCTTTTTTTCCTCATCTTTTAAAAATCAAGTTAAAAATAAATCTTTTATATCTTCATTATTAAAAATTCAATTTGATAAATTATAAAGACTTTCTTCTACTTTTTTTCTTTTATCTTGCTTTAATCTTTTTAATCTATTGTTTATTTCTTTACTAGATAATTTTTCTAAAAAACTAAAACTTCTATTCCTCAAAATTTCTTTTTTGAATATTTTTTTCAAAAAAGAAGAATTTTGCTCTTGATTAAAAGTTAAATCTTCAAGTTCTTTTTCACTTAAATTTTTTATTTCTTTTTCTAATTTTTTTCTTTCTTTTTCTGTTAAATCAAAAGAAGAAAAAGTTTCATTTAAATAATTTTTTCTAGCAGTATCTAGCTTTAAATATTCTTTTCAAATTCACCTTTTTAAATCAAAAATATTTATTTTAGAAGTATCAAAATCACTAAATTTATCATTATATGCCTTTACTTTTAGAATTTTTGCTTTTAAATCTTCAGTTAAATCATCATTATCCATTACTTCATCGATAAATTTATTTTTATCCTTTCAATTCAAATTTTCTTTTATAAGTATATTTAAAAATTCTTGTTTTAAATCTGAATTTGATTTTTTTTGTTCTTCCTTTTTTTCTAAATCTTTTTTATTTTCAAGAGACATAAAAATTTATTAAAAAAATATTTATTTTATTATATCATAAAATAGCTTTTTTGCAAAAAAATAAAACTTTACTTTTTATTATATTTTTCTAAAATCTTTTCAAATTATTTTTCTAAATTAAAAAAATGATATTTTTATGAATAATTACAGCTTTATTAATTTTTACAATAGTAGTTTTAATTCATGAATTAGGACATTTTAGTACTGCTAGATTTTTTTGAGTAAAAGTTGAAGAATTTTGATTATGAATTCCACCAAGAATAAAAACAATTTTTAAAGACAAAAAATGAACAAACTATACTATAAATTGGCTTCCACTTTGAGGATTTGTAAGACTAAAATGAGAAAATTTAGCTAATCTAAAAGAAAAAAAAGATAAAGATGCTCTAATAAATAAACCATACTACCAACAAGCTATAATTATTTTAGCATGAGTTATAATGAATTTCTTACTTGCAAGCCTAATCTTTAGTTTCTTATTTTATATTTGAGTCAAACCAATCTGAATAAATAATCAAATAAAAACAAATTTAAATGTAAAATTAATTCCTACTTATAAAGAAGCCTTACAAAATAAAATATTAATAAAATCTCCTTGAATTTTAGTAGAACCAATAAAAAATTCCATAGCTCAAAAATCCTGATTAAAAAGCTGAGATATTATATTAGAAGTAAATAATAAAAAATTAAATTCTCCAAAAGAACTTATAAATATTTTTTCAAAAAATAAAAATAAAACTGTATTTTTAAAAGTAAAAAGAAAAAATAAAATAATAATTTTAAAAATAAAATTAGATAAAAATTGAAAAATGTGAGCTTATATTTGAGATAATATAAAAATAAATAAAAATTTTGAATATAAATATGACTTAATCAATTCTATAAAATATTGATTCCTAGAAACTTATAATCAAAGCCTACTTACTATTGAATGACTTAAAATTTTAGCAAAAAAAATTTTTACTCCAAAAAATAATAAAGAAAGACAAGAAGCTATAAAAAGTATGAGTTGACCTATTTGAATAGTTGATTTTATAGCTAATTCTATGAGTAATTGAATAATTTTTTTACTAATTATTACAGCTATTATTTCTATAAACTTATGAGTATTTAATTTACTTCCTATCCCAGCTCTTGATTGATGAAGATTTATTTTTATATTAATAAATTCTATATTAATAGCTATTTTTTGAAAAAAAATTATCTGAGAAAATATAGAAAATTTCATTCATCTTATATTTTTTCTCTTATTAATTGCATTAAGCATTTTAATATGATATAATGATATAACAAAAATTATAAGTAAATAAAAAATATGAATAGTTTAATAGTAGAAAAAGCCAAAAAATATGTAAATATATTATTAAGCCCACTAGAACATCTATATTATCATCAATACAATCATGCTCTTGATGTTATGCAAAGAGCAGTAGAATTATGAAAAAAAGAATGATTAAAAGATGAAGATTTAGAAATACTTGCTCTTGCTTGAATTTTTCATGATACTTGATTTATAATTCAATATGATAATAATGAACCAATATGAGCAAAAATTGCAAAAAATTTTTTAAGAGCAATGTTATATCCAGAAGAAAAAATAAAAATAATTGAAGAATTAATTTTAGCTACAGATCCAAATTATAAAAATCCCAAAAATATATTGGAAAAAATAATAAAAGATGCAGATTTAGATAATTTATGAAGAGAAGATTTTTTTGAAAAATTTAACTCTTTAAAAGAAGAATTAAAATACATAAAAAAAATAAAAGAAAAAGATCCAAAATGGATACACTGAATAATAGATTTTCTAAAAAAACATAAGTATTATACAAAAACTCAACAAAAAGAAAAAAATCAAAAAAAATTAGAAAACATAAAGTTATTAGAAAAAATACTAAAAAAAGAAAATATTATCAAATAATTTTGATAATATTTTTTTTAGTATATAATCTATGAAATTTATTTTATTATTAATAGCAATTATGTTTGAATTTAAAATAGAAAATATAGACTGAAAAGCTAGAGCTTGAGAATTTTTTACTGAACATTGAAGTTTTAAAACACCTGTATTTATGCCAGTTTGAACAAAAGCAACAGTAAAAGCAATTCCAACAGAATGGTTAGATGAAATGTGAGCTGAAATTATTTTGAATAATACTTATCACTTATATCTAAGACCTGGTCAAGAAATCATAAAAGACTTTGGTGGAGTTCATAAATTTCAAAATTACAAAGGTCCTATTTTGACTGATAGTTGATGATTTCAAGTTTTTTCTTTAGGACAACAAAAATATAATAAGGTACCAATACCTTTAAAAGGTACCGGTACCACTCTAGTAAAAATAACTGAAGATTGAGTTCATTTTAGAAGTTTTATTGATGGGAGTAAACATTATTTTACAGCTGAAAATAATATGGATTTACAATCTAATTTATGAGCTGATATAATAATGGCTTTTGATGAATGTGCTCCTTGAGATTCTAGTTATGAATATGCAAAAGCTGCAATGGATAGAACTCACAGATGGGCTGAAAGATGTGTAAA
>CAZRIS010000015.1:0-10433 GCA_964600205.1 uncultured Candidatus Peribacteria bacterium
ATTTTTTCTTATACAAATAAAATCATTAGAAATAATAAATTATTTCTTAATGCTTATATTATATTCATATTTTTTAAAAGTAAAATAAAATTCTTCCATTTTTTTTGGAAGAATTTTATTATTTAAATTTAGAATAATCATACATTTTCATTTCTGTATCAACTTTTCTTAATAAATCAAGAATTACAGATACTATAATTATAAGTCAAGCTCAAGAAATAATAAATTTAATAGATTGACCATAAAATTTAGAAATAATATATGGTAATACAGCAATTAAAGCTAAGAAACTTCAACCAAATAAATTTAAGTGAGCAGATACTCTAGATAAATATTCAGCTGTTTCAGCTCAAGGTCTAATTCCAGGAATATAACCTCATCTTTTTTGAATACTCTCTGCTACATTTTCTGTATTAAATGTAATAGAAACATAAAAGAAAGAAAAAGCTAAAACTAATAAGAAATATAATATAATAAGTAACCAACTAGGATTATTCATTGATAAATTAGCCATTAACCAAGTTCATATTTTTTGAGCTGTTAAATTAGCAGAATTAGCCATTAATTGTCATGCTATTGCAGGAAAAGTAACTAGAGAAACAGCAAAGATAATAGGAACCATTCAGGCTTGATTAATTCTTATTGGAAAATAAGATTTTTCTTCTCTACCAGTTCTTGTATAGATAACAGGAATTCTTCTATGACCTTCTGTAAATTTAATAATTATATAAATAATTATTAATGTAGCTATAATTATTCATACAAATAAAGGCCAATTAGATTGTGTTATATATGTCATTATAGTTCAAGGAACAGCAGATAATACTCAAGCTGTAATTATTATAGAAATACCATTACCAATTCAAACTTCTGTTATTAATTCTCAAAGCCATAATAAAAACATTGTTCAAGCTGTAACTATAGTCATTGCCATTAAAACTGTTTTTGTATTAGAAACATCTATAATAGTTCCTCAAGCTAAAGAATTTAATAAAACTATCATTCAATAAGATTGAGCAAATGCTAGTGGCAAAGTAAGCCATCTAGTATATTTATTAATTATTTTTTGTCATTGTTCTCATTCTTTTTGTAATTCTCAAATTTTAGGAACAATAACTCAAAGTAATTGAATTATAATTACTGCATTAATATATGGAGCTAATCATAATAAAATTATAGAAAATCTTTTTAATCAACCTCACATTAAAGCAGAGAAAAATCAAAGACCTTGATTTTGTTCCATTATAGCTTTTAATCAATCTGTATTAACACCTGGAACAGGAATAACAGATAATAATTTATAAACTAAAACTAAACTTAAAGTTGCTATTATTTTTTTTCTAATTGATTTTACCTCAAAAACACTTTTTATACTTTTTATCATAAAATTTTATTAAATAAATAATTTTATTAAATTCTAAAAATCCTTTTAAATTTAATATATTATACAAATAAATAAAAAAAATCAATAAAAAATCCAAACTTTAAAAAGCCTGGATTATTATTTTTTAAACTAATTCTACTTTACCTCAAGCTTTTTCAACAGCTTCTATAGCAGTTTTAGATGCTTTAGATAAAACAACTGTAACTTTTGATTTTAATTCACCTTTTCATAAAAGCTTTACTCCCCAAGATTTTTTTCTTAATAATCCATTTTCAGCTAATACTTCTTTATTTATTTCTGAAATTCCTTTAGAAGCTAATTTTTCTAAATCAGATAAATTAATTATATTATAGTGTTTTTTAAATAAAGCATTTGAAAAACCTTTTAATTTAGGTAATCTTCTAAATAAAGGAGTTTGTCCTCATTCAAACCAAGCAGGAACTCATCCTCCTGATCTTGCATTTTGACCTTTACATCCTCTAGTAGAATAAGTTCATTTTCCAGAACCATTACCTCTACCAAGTCTTTTAAATTTTTTTCTAGACCCTGGATTAGGTTTTATATTATTTAAAGTAAACATAAACTTTTGTTTTAAAATTATAAGTCATCAAATTATAATACTTTTCTACTATTTAAAACTCAATAATGCTTTAATAGTAGCTCTTGCATTATTAATTTTATTTGTAGAACCATATCTTTTTGCTAATACATCTTTATATCAAGCAACCATTAACACTTTTCTCACAGCTCATCATGCAATTATTCAAGTACCTTCACTTGCAGGATGAACCATAACTTTAGCTGCTTTATATTTAGCTGTAACATTATATGGAACTGAACCATTTTCTATTTTTACTTCAACCATATTCTTTTTTGCATTAGCCACAGCTTTAGCTATAGCATCAACAACTTCCCAAGATTTTCAAGTTCAAAGTCCTACTTTTCCTTTTCCATCACCTAAAAGCATAACAGCTCTAAATCTTAATTGTCTTCAACCAGCTGTTACTCTAGTAACTCTATCAATACTTAATAGTTCTTCTATAAATTCTTTTCTTGGTTTTTGGAATTTTCCTCAACCTCTAGATTGTTTTCTAGAATTATTAGCCATACTAAATAAATTTATTTAATTAAAATTGTAATCAAGCTTCTCTAGCTGAATCAGCTAAAGCTTTTACTCTACCATGATAAGCAAAACCACCCCTATCAAATACTACTTCTTTTATTCATTTTTCTAGGGCAATTTTAGCAATAGCTTCTCATACTTTTTTAGCCATATCTGTTTTAGTACCTTCTTTTTTTAATTTAAGATCAGAAGTAGCTCATAAAGTAACACCTTTGGTGTCATCAATTAATTGAGCATAAATATGTGTATTACTTCTAAACACTGATAATCTAGGTCTAGAAGCAGTACCACTTACTTTAGCTCTAATTCTTACTTTTCTTCTAAATCTTTTTAATTGTTTTTCTAACATAGTATAAGTTTAATATTAAAAAGTTTTATTATTTACCTGTTTTACCAGCTTTTCTAATAATATGTTCTCAAACATATTTAATACCTTTACCTTTATATGGTTCAGGTTTTTTCTTTGCTCTAACTTTAGCAGCAAATTCACCTACTTTTTGTTTATCAATTCAAGAAATATGTAAGATATTTTTTTGTTTTTCATCTAATTCTGCCTTTAATCAAGTTGGAACTTTCATTTCAACTTTATGAGAATAACCTATACTTAATATAAGTTTATCTCATTGAACTTCAAATTTATAACCAACTCAATTTATTTCCAAACTTTTTTTAAATCATTTAGAAACTCATTCAACCATATTATTTATAATAGCTCTTGTAGTTCCCCAAAAAGCTTTAGATTTTTCAGATTTTGGAGATACAATAATTTGATTATCTTCAATTTTTACCTCAACTTCAGAATCTAAAAATTGAAAGTTTAATTCACCTAATGGTCATTTAACCATAATATTATTTCAATCTACTTTAACTTCCACTTTTTCAGGAATTATAACTGGAAGTTTTCATATTCTAGACATATTATTTTTTTTATTAAATATATAAACTGGAACAATCCTAAACTAGGATTTCTCATTTATCTTAATATACTTCACAAAGTAATTCTCATCCAACATTTAAACTTCTAGCTTCATAACCAGTAATAATACCTTTTGGAGTAGAAATTATATAAATACCCTTACCATTTCTAGATTTTCTAATATCTTTTGCAGATATATAGATTCTTTGACCTGGCTTAGATATTCTTTTTAATGTAGGAATATACTTTGTAACTTTAACATCATTTAATGTAACAAGTATATTTTTCTTATTATTTTCTTCTAAGATTTCAAAGTCAGATATATATTTGTTTTTTTTCAAAACTTTCAATATATTTGCTTTTATAGTAGAATAAGGAACTACAAAGTTTTCCAATCTAGCCATATAAGCATTTCTGATTCTTGTTAATAAATCTCCTATTGGATCTATTATCATAACAATAAAATTATAAAACTAAAACTTTTTTATATTTTTTATTACCAGCTAGATTTTCTAACCCCTGGTAATTCTCAAGCATTGGCTTTTTCTCTAAAACAAATTCTACAAAGATCAAAAGCTCAAAGATAACCTCTAGTTCTTCAACATACACTACAAATATTGAAAACTTTTGTAGCATTTTTAGGTTTTCTACCTTCTCTAATAGCTTGTAAGAATTTCTTTTTTAGCTTATTTGCTTTAGCTATTTTTGATTTTCTAGCCATTTTTTAAATTTTTTAAAAATTAAACATTACTTAGCAAATGGAAAACCTATTTCTTCTAATAGTTTTTCACCAGCTTCTTTAGATTTAGCAGTAGTTTTTACTGTAATTTGTAAACCATGAGGTTTTACTACATCATCTTGAGGAACTTCTAAAAATATAGAATGTTCTTTTATTCATAAATTATAATTTCCTTCTGAATCAAAACTTTTTCTACTAACTCATCTAAAATCTCTAACTCTTGGTAAAACAATATTTATTAATTTTTCCAAGAAGTTATACATTCTATCCCCTCTAAGAGTAACACTTAATCAAACAGGCATTCAAGCTCTTAATTTAAAATTAGAAATTGATTTTTTAGCATATCTAACAGTAGGAGCTTGTCATGCAATTAAAGCTAAGTGTTCTTTTAGAGAAGAAAAATCTTTATTACCTGTTCTTATATATGTTCAAATTCACATATTTAATACAACTTTTTCAATTTTAGGAACTTCCATTATATTTTTTATTCCTAATTTTTCTTGTAATGCAGGTATTACTTCTTTATTATATTTTTCTCTAAGAGACATTTTATAAATTTTACTAAAATAAATTTACTATTTTATTATTGCATCTTTTGGTTCTTTTTTAACACCTTCTTTTATAGCTTTTTTTGAAAATCTAAATTTTTTCTTTTTTCAATTTTCTTCTATAAATACATAACCAATTCTAGTTGGTTTTTCAGTAAAAGGACAAATTAGCATTACATTAGAAACATCTATAGGTTTTTCAAATTTCACAATTTGACCTGGATTAGTTCACATTTTTTTTATATGTCTAGTCACAATATTAACTCATTTTACTATAACACTATTTTTATCTCTAAATACTTTTAAAACTTCTCAAATAGTCCCTTTATCTTTTCATGAAGTTACTATAACTTTATCTCAACTTCTTATTTTCATAAGTATAAATTAAATATTAATTTTTTAATACTTTGAAGTACTATAATACTTCTGGAGCAAGACTAATAATTTTTTGATAACCTTTTGCTCTCAACTCTCTAGCAACAGGTCAAAAAATTCTTGTAGCTCTAGGATTTCAATCTTCACCAATTATTACACAAGCATTATCATCAAATCTAACATATGATCCATCTTTTCTTCTAATTTCTTTAGCAGTTCTAACAACAACTGCTTTTACTACTTTTTTCTTTTTTACTTGTCAATTTGGATCAGCTTTTTTAACAGTACAAACAATTACATCTCACACTGAAGCATATCTTCTGTGAGATCATCCTAGTACTTTTATACATAAAACTTCTTTTGCTCAAGAATTATCGGCAACAACCAATCTTGATTCTGTTTGTATCATATTAATTTTTTAAAATTAAATAAATTAACTAAGTTTTTCAACTAAAGTCCATCTTTTAGTTTTTGATAATGGTCTTGATTCAGAAATCACAACCATATCTCAAGTTTTACAAGTATTATTCTCATCATGAGCATAAAACTTTTTAGTCACTCTATATCTTTTTTTATATTTAGGGTGACTTTTATAAGTATGAACAGAAACAACTATTGTTTTGTCCATTTTTGTACTTGTAACTATACCTTTTATTTTTCTCATATTTTTTTATTAATTATCCTAAATTAATACCTTTTTCATTGGCTACTGTTTTTATAACAGCAATATATTTTCTTAAAGCTTTAATTAAGTGAGTTTGTTTTAATTCATTTAATTGTTTTTTCATTTTTAATTCAAACAATTTTTTTGATGCAACTTTTAATTCTTCTCTAAAAGCTTTTGCATCTAATTTTCTCAATTCATCAATTTGCTTTAAATTTAAATCTTTAATATTTTTCATGATGATTTTAAAATTAATCAACTAAGATTTTAGTTTTTACAGGTAATTTATAAGAAGCAAGTCTAAAAGCCTCTCTTGCAACTTCTGGAGCAACTCATGTAATTTCAAACATGATTCTTCCAGGTTTTACAGGAGCTCTATAACCTTCAACTGATCATTTACCTCAACCCATTGGTACTTCCAAAGGTTTTTTAGTATATGCTTTATCAGGAAAAATTCTAATCCAAATTTTACCTCATCTTCTTATATATCTAACCATAGCTCTTCTTGCTGACTCTATTTGTCTAGAAGTTATATAACCTCTAGTAGTTGCTTTTAAAGCATAGTCACCAAATGCTATTGTAGAACCTTTTATAGCTTTTCCTTTAAGTCTTCCTCTAAAGGTTTTTCTATATTTAGTTTTCTTTGGTTGTAACATTTTTAAGTACAATTAGTATATAAATTTTTTATAATAGTCAAGTCTTTTTATTTACTTTTTTTCTTCTTAAAAATATCTCCTTTATAAATCCAAACTTTTAAACCTAAAGTACCATAAACTGTTTCAGCTCTCATACTTGAATAGTCTATATCTGATCTAATAGTTTGAGTAGGAATATTTCCATCTTTAAAAGTTTCTTTTCTAGCAATTTCTGCTCAATTCAATCTTCAACCAATTTTTATTTTTATTCATTTAGCTCATTTTTCCATACTTCTAGAAATAGCTTGTTTTATTGCTCTTTTATAAGGCATTCTTTTTTCTATTTGGTTTTTTATAGAAAAAGCAACTATTTTAGCATTTAAATCTGGTTTTTTAATTTCTTTTACATCAACTATTACCTTTTTTCAAATTTTTCTAGATAATAATTTTTGTATTCTTTCTAAATTTTCTCATGATTTACCCAAAATAAGAGCAGTTTTTACTGTATAAACAACAACCCTTACTAAATCATTTTCTATTGAGATTAAAATATCTCAAACAGGTATATCATTTAATTCTTTTTTTAGAATATCCCTTATTTTTAAATCTACAGATAATTCATCTTTATAAGATTTTTTATCTGAAAACCAAGAACCTTTCCAAGTTTTTATATAAGGAATTCTAAATGCTATAGGACTTACTTTATGTCACATATATATATATGATTATAAAAATTAAATTATTTTACTTGTAATTCTAAAATTACATTAGAAGTTCTTTTTAAAATTGGATGCATTCTTCATCTAGATACTGGATTTCATCTTTTATAAACTATTCATTTATTTACTGAAACAGTATCTACATAAAGATTTTCAATTTTTTGTCCATCATTATTTTGTGCATTTGCTGCAGCTGATTTAAGCAATTTATATAAAATTTTAGCTCATTTTTTTGGAGCAAATTTCAAGAAATTTAAAGCTTCTTGAACTGATTGCCCTCTAATAACTTCAGCTACAACTCTTAATTTTTTAGGAGAAATTCTAATATTTTTCCCGTAAGCTTTCATAATATTTAATTGTTAAAAATTATTTTTTATTTCAAGCATGTCCTCTAAATGTTCTAGTTAGAGAAAACTCTCAAAGTTTGTGTCCAACCATGTCTTCTGTAACAAATACTGGGACATGTGTTTTTCAATTATGAACACCAAATGTATGACCTACAAATTCAGGAATTATAGTACAATCTCTAGCCCAAGTCTTTATAACAGACTTTTTTCCTGATTCATTCATTTTTTGAACTTTTCTTAAAAGTCTCTCATCAATATAAGGTCATTTCTTTAAACTTCTTGACATTATTTTTTAGTTAAAATTTAAAAGTTAAAGTTAAAAGTAATTATACCATTAACTTACCTCTTCTTGTTTTTAATATCCATCTATTAGTAGATTTTTTTCTTTTTCTTGTTTTTACTCATAAAGCTGGAGCTCACCATGGTGTTTTAGGTGCTTTCATACCAATTGGAGAATGACCTTCTCAACCACCATGTGGATGATCAACTGGATTCATAGATTTACCTAAAACTGTTGGTCTTTTTCACATCCATCTAGCTCTTCAAGCTTTTCAAATAACCATTTGATTATGATCAGGATTTGAAACTTGACCTAATGTAGCATAACATTTTTTATGAACTAATCTTATTTCTCAAGATGGCATTTTTACTTGTGTATATTCTCATTCTTGAGAAACAATTTGTGCAGTAGTTCAAGCAGATCTAACAGCTCATGCTCAACTATCAACTATTAACTCAACATTATAAACATTTAATCAAGTTGGAATATTTCAAATTTCCATTCTATTTCAATCTTTTAATTCTGTTTTTTTATCTGTAATAATAATATCTCAAACTTTCATATTTTTATGAGCAAGAACATATCTTCTTTCTCAATCTCTATAACATACAAGTGCTATAAATGCACTTCTATATGGATCATACTCTATAGTTTCTACTTTTGCAGGAATTCCTAATTTATCTTTAAAATAGAAATCTACTAATCTATATTTTTTAGCATGTCCTCCTCCTTTGTGTCTTACAGTAATTCTTCAAGTATTATTTCTACCTGAATGTTTTTTTAAATTAACTGTAAGAGGTTTATATGGAGTAGTTGTTGTTATTTGTTCAAAAGTAACAACACTCATTCCTCTTCTACCAGGAGTAGTAGGTTTAAATTTTTTTATTCCCACGGTTTTATTTCTTAAAGAATAAATTATTTAACAATTGAAAAATCAATTTTAGCCTTTTCATCTTTTAATTTAACATAAGCTTTTTTTGCTTCTCTTCTTTTTATTTGCATTCACTTTCTACCAAATTTAAATTTTGCTCTAGTATTTACTATATTTACAGAAGCAACTTCTACACCATATAGTTCTAAAATAGCTTTTTTAATATCTATTTTAGTAGCATCTTTTGAAACTTCAAATACATAAGTATTATTTTTTAACTCTAAATTTGAAGTTTTTTCAGTAACTATAGGTTTTTTTAAAATTCTATATAGTCTCATTGTTTTTAAAGTTAATAACTATTAAACTCTTGAGTTTAAATTTTCTAAAGATTCTTTTAATAATACTAATGTATCATATTTTAATAAATCTTTTATATTCAAATAATCAACTAATATATTTTTAACATATTTCAAATTATTTGAAGCTTTTTGTAAATCCTCTCTATCCTTATTTAAAGCAAATAAAACTGTCTTTTCAATAGGAAGCTTTTTAAAAATACCATCCATTATCTTAGTTTTAATCTCTGGTAATTTTATATCATCAACTACAACTATTTTATTTTCTTTTACCTTAGCAGATAATAAAGAAAATAAAGCTAATCTTCTTTCTTTTTTATTCATTGAAATAGTAAAATTTGTACTATTTCTTGGACCAAATACAACTCAACCTTTTTTTCTAATTGGAGATCTATTTGACCCCATTCTTGCTCTACCTGTTCATTTTTGTCTATAAATTTTTCTAGTAGATCATCTTCTTTCTCATCTAGTTTTTGTATGAGCTATATTTAATCTAGCATTTGCTAATTGGTAAACTAAAGCTCTATGAATAAGATTCTCATTTGGTTCAACACCAAATACTGAATCATTTAATTCCACTACTCAAGTTTCCTTACCTTCTTGGTTATATAATTTTATTTCCATTTTAGAAAACTTTAACAATTAAAAAATTATATTTACTATTGAATTCCTTCAACCAGGAACAGCTCATCTTACACCTATTACATTAATTTCTTTATTAACTAATTCAACAGGTACTTTTTTAAGATTTACTTTTAAATTACCATGATGACCATGCATTTTTTTACCTTTATGAGTTCTTTTTGGTTTTCTATTACCAATAGAACCAAGTGCTCTATGGAATTTAGAACCATGTCCTGCAGGTCCTCAATGAAAATTATGTCTTTTCATTGCTCAAGTAAATCATTTTCATTTTGAATATCCAACTAATGTAACTGTCTCTACTCATTCCAAAACATCAATATTTACAACATCTCCTACTTTAAATTTTTCTTTATCTCATTCTTTTAATTCAAATTCTTTTATAGTTGTAAATTCATTTTTACTTAAAGTAGTTCTACCTTCTTTAAGTTTTCACTCAGCTTTTTTGTCTAAAATTCAGACAATTAAAGCTTCATATCCATCTTTTTCCATTGTTTTAAATCAAACAACTCTCATTTCTGGAATTTCTAGAAGTGTAATTGGTATAAATTTATCATCTTTTACAATTCTAGTCATTTCCAATTTCTTAGCTAAAAGTCCAGCCATGTTATAAAAATGATTATAAAACTAAAGTCAGAGGTTAAACCAACCTGTATAAAACAAGCCGTTTAACTTAACCTCTCCAATAAAACTTTTACAAAAATATGTAAAAAGCTGCTGTATTGTATCTAAATTATTTTCTTTGTCAAAAAAAATTTTAAGTTTTTTTGGTAGAAAATAAAAAATATATGAATTTTGAATTTTTTGTTATTTTAATATAATAAAAAAAATATT
>CAZRIS010000016.1:0-9688 GCA_964600205.1 uncultured Candidatus Peribacteria bacterium
TTTTTTAAATATCTCATTTTTCCATCATAGCAATTGCTATTTTTATATCAAAATAACTAATTTCATTTAAATTTTTTTCTTCTAAAATTTCCTTTATTTCTCTTAATTTTTCAAATTCTTGATTTAAGTCATTTTTTATAATTTCTTTTACTTTTTTAATATTAGATAATTTTACAAGTTTCAAAATTTCAAGTAATGATAAATCTCATTTTTCATATAATTTAACAATATGACCTTCAATTGTTGAAATTCATAAATTTCTTTCTTTTGCTATTTCTTCTATTTTCTTTCAAGATTTTAATAAATCTAGTGTTATTTTGTAAGTATCATCTTTTTTTTCTTTTTTTAAAGAACTTTTTTTGGATTTTTTAAGTAAATTTAATCATACTTTTCATACAACATAAGTATTTAATTCTTCTAGGGCTTCTTTTAAGGCAGTATTTCTAAGTATAACAGCACTTCAAAGTTCAGTTATTCACAAAACAGGAAATTCTTTTGAAGTTTTATAAATATATCATTCAAATCTCAAAGCATCTATCATAGCTTGTATAGTATTTCTAGAATAATCTTTTAAAGCTCAATAATGTTTATATAAATCTAGGTTATTTTGTAATATTCTTTTATCTTCACTTCATTCTAAAAGTCTTGTTATAATTGTTTGAGAGAATTTTTCATCATTGTCTTTTATAGTTTCTAATATGATAGCAAAAGATGAAACTGGTAAAATATCTTTTTTTTCTAATTTTTCAAATTTCTTTTTGTCTAAACAAAAATCACAACTTCCACAACCATTTTTTATTTTTTCTAAATCATTTTTATCTCAAAAATATTCTAAAATAAATTTTCTTCTACAGCTAGGATAAAAAAGCAATTTTTTTATTTGTTCTAATTTATAATAAGCCTCTTTTTTTAATTCTTCTTGTTTTGCCCAGTTTATAAGCAAATGTGAATGTTTTCTTTTTTCTTGAGTCAAAGTAAGTCATCTTCATCTAAATCATTCTTCTCTGTCTAATTCTGAAATTCATTTATTTATTATGTTATATTTTTCAAGAATTTTTAAAGCACTACTTGTTTTTAATTCATTTCAAATAGAATGAGCTGAAATTTCATTAATAGTTTTTTGTATTATAGTTCAAACTCATTCTCAAATTTTTATATCTTTAAATAAAAAATCATATACTTTCAATACTTCTTCTTTTGTAGGATAAGTATTTTCTATAAAAAATTCTTGTATTTTTATATCTCCAAAAGAAGCAAGACAGGTTGCTACACTATTTTTTCAATCTCTTCAAGCTCTTCAAATTTCTTGATAATAATTTTCTATACTTCAAGGAAGATTAAAATGAATAACAAATCTAATATCTTTTTTATCTATTCACATTCAAAAAGCATTTGTAGCAACTATAACCTTATATTCTCAATTCATAAATTTATTTTGCATTTCTTCTCTTGAAATAGAATCCATAGCTCAGGTATATTTTCAAGCTTTTATTCAATATTCTTTTAACATATCATAAACTTCTCAAACACTTTTTCTACTAGAACAATAAATAATTCAAGCTCATTTTATATGTTCTAAAATTTCTAATACTTTTTCAAATTTCTTTTGTTTTTCACTTATTTCTCTTACCAAAATAATAATATTTTTTCTATCAAATCATTTTGTAAATTCTATAGCATTTTCTATTCATAACCTTTTAGTAATATCTTGTCTGACTTTTTGAGTAGCTGTTGCTGTTAAAGCAATTATGGGGAAATGATTAATTTCTCTTAATTCCTTTATAAAAGGTAAAATTTTTAAATAACTTGGTCTAAAATCATGTCACCATTGACTAATACAATGAGCTTCATCTACTGCTAGTAAAGATATTTTTACTTTTTTTATTGTATTTAAAAATTTATTAGAATTTAGTCTTTCTGGAGCTATATATAAGAATTTTATAGGATTAGCTTTGTTATTTTCTAGTTCAAATAAAGTTTCATTAATTTCAGAATTACTAATTGTAGAATTTATTAATTTTGCTTTAATTCATAACTCATTTAAAGAATCAATTTGATCTTTCATAAGTGATATTAGGGGAGAGATGACTAGAGTTAATCAATCAAGTAATACTCAAGGTAATTGATAAGTAAGTGATTTTCAACCTCAAGTGGGCATAAAAACTAGAGTATCATTTCAAGAAATAACATTTTCTATAATTTCTTTTTGTCATTCTCTGAAATTTTTCAATCAAAAATGATTTTGTAATTCTTTTTCTAAGTTAAACATTATCCTAAATTTAATTTTTATTTATATACATTATATAAAAAATATAAAAAAAGCAATAAAAAAATTGTCTTTTAAAGACAATTTTTATACTTGAGATCTTGCTTTCATAGCAGATAAAACTCTTTTTAATGAAATAATATAAGCAGCATTTCTAAAACTACAATTATAATATTTTGAAGTTTCAAATACTTCTAAAGAAGCTTTTGTTATTTTTTTAAATAATTTTGAATCAACTTCTTCTTCATCCCAATAAAAATTTGTATTATTTTGAACTTGTTCAAAATAACTAACCATAACTCATCCAGAGTTAGCTAAAATATCTGGAATTACTTTTATGTTATTTTCTTCTAAAATTAAATCTGCTTCTGGAGTAATAGGTCAATTTGCAAGTTCTAAAATAATTTTTGCTTTTATGTTTCAAGCATTTTTTTCTGTAATTTGATTTTCAAGTGCAGCAGGAATTAAAATATCAACAGGTAATTCTAGAATATCCATTGGATTATCTAAAATTTTAGCATCTTTATATTCAATAACTGATTTTCTTAAAACTTTTAATCTAGATATTTCTCAGATTTTTAATCAATCTTTATTAAAAATAGCTCATTTACTATCTGATATAGCAACAATTTTAGCTCAAAGTTCTACTAAAAGTTCTGCTGCAGTTAATCAAGCATTTCAAGCTCATTGAATTGCTATAGTTTTTCATTTCAAATCTTCTCAAAGTTCTTTTAATATAGTTTGTAATACATAAACTCATCCTTGAGCAGTAGCTTTTCATCTTCAAAGACTTCAACCTACTTCAAGAGGTTTTCAAGTAAAACTTCAAGGAGAATATTTTCAAACAAGAGTTGAATATTCATCCATCATCCAAGCCATTATTTTAGGATTTGTATTTACATCTGGAGCAGGAATATCAGTTTCTGGTCAAATATATTTATAAATTGCTCTTACATATCATCTAGCAAGTCTTTCAAGTTCTCTTTCACTTAATTCTTTTGGATTTACGATTATTCATCATTTTCCTCCTCAAAGAGGTATGTCAATAACTGCACATTTAAAAGTCATCCACATAGAAAGAGCCATAACTTCATTTTTTGTAACATTAGGATGAAATCTTATTCAACCTTTAAAAGGTCATCTAGCATCATTATGTTGAGATCTATATCAAGTGAAAATTTTTATAGTTCCATCATCCATTTCTACAGGAATAGAAACTTCAATTACTCTTTTAGGTTGGCTTATTATTGTGAAATTATTTTGGTTTTTAGGACATTCTTCAAAAAGTTCACAAGCTTTTTTTATTTGAGATTGTGCATTTTTAAATGCATCTAAATTAGTATCAAGTGTCATAATAAAATTATTAAAAAATAAAATTAAATTAATTATAGACTTTTAATTTTAAAATCAAAAAAAAATAAGAGTTTTTTTCTCTTATTTTAAATATTTTTTTCTAAGTAAATCATTTCAAGATTTACAAGTTTCTATAAATAATTGTTTTTTATCATCTTTTATAAAAGGTAAAAATTTTTTCATCATTTCTTCTCTTTTTTGTTCCACTTTTTTCATAGTTTCTTCAAAAGTTCAATTTTTTATAGCTTCTTGTAAATCTTTATTTATTTGTTTTATTAAAATTTTTCTTTCTTTTATTATTTCTAATAATTTTTTTTCTTCATCTTTAGTTAAATTATCTTTTACAAATCTAGCTAATGCTCAAAATTTTTGTTCTTTTGTTATTGGTTTTAACTTAGAATGAATCATTTTTGTTGGAGTTTTATTTTCTTTTTTAGTCTCATTGTTTTTTGTTCAACAAGATGTAAGTAAAATACTTACCAAAATTATAGAAAAAATTTTCTTCATAAATTCTTTATTATCAAATTAATGCTATTAGAGTTTATAAAAATAATAAATAAAATCAAATTATATTTCTACATTTTTATAATGAGTTATTTTGTATGATTTTTCTTTTTTTAGAATTGTTATAACATCAAATCTTATTTTTTCAAAATTAATATTATTTTTTACACAATAAAAATCTATTGTTTTTTTACATTTTGAAAGTTTATATTTAGTAATTGATTCTTCTGGTAGTCAGTAAGCTAAATTATTTCTATATTTTACTTCTATGAAAATAGTCAAATCTTTATTTTTAGCTATTAAATCAATTTCTCAAGCTCTTCAAAATTTAAAATTACTATCAAGAATTTTATATCATTTTTTTTGAAGATATTTTATAGCTATTAATTCTCAAATATCTCAAGTTTTTTTAGAAGAATTATTCATTTTCTTGTTTTTGTTGGTTATTTACTAATTGAACTTGAAAAGGAACACTATCTTTTATATGCAAATCAGTTTGAGGAAATGGTATAGTTATATCATTTTCATTTAAAGCTGTATAAATCATTTTTAAGAAATCTGATTTTGTTCTATTTGGTCTTGTTATTTCTTCTCATTTAACCCAAACATATAATTCAAAATCTACACTACTATTTCACATTTCTTTCATAACTACAAGGGGTTTATAATCTCAGGATTTCATATGATTTATTTTTGATTCTTGTAGGGTATTTAATATTACTTTTTCTACTTGTTTTATTGGTGTACCATAAGCTACTCAAAAAGGAATTTTAAACCTGACTTTTTTATCATTTAAAGTCCAATTTATTATATTGCTTTGTATGAAATCTTGATTTGGAACAATTATATCTATATTATTATTTGTTTTTATTGTTACAGAACGCATTCTAATATCCATAATTGTTCAACTTACTCCATTTGATAATTCTACATAATCTCATACTTTTATAGATTTTTCAAACATTAAAATAATTCCAGAAACAAAGTTTGAAACTATATTTTGAAGTCAAAATCAAACTCAAACAGATAAAGCTCAAGCTATGATTGTAAGATTTGATAAATCTATTCAAATTATTTTTAAAGAACTTAAAAAAACTATTGTGATTATAGTATAATATCAAATATTTGCTAATATTGTACTAGTGGAATAAGATAAATTGTTATTATATCTTCTTCTTATTGTATAAATAAATTTTTTATAATAAGAAGCTAATTTTATTCAAAGGTAAATAGTTATGAAAAATATAAATAAGCTTGATAAACTTAGTTTTATATTATAAATTTGAATTAAAGGATAATTTATTATTTCTAAAAATTTTGCTAATATTATTTTTAAATCTGTTGTAAATTCTCTAAAAGAATCTGTTGTGAAATAAAGAATAAAAAAAATTATCAAAAATAATATAGTTGATATTAATATTTTTTTAAATTCTTCTTTTATTTTTTGTATAAATTCCTTCATTTTTTTTTCTTAATATTTATTTAAATTTATAATAAATTTATTTTTCAAAAAATCAAAAAAAAATTCCAATATTTTGGAATTTTTTTTTGATTTAAATCTTGTAGAATTATTTTAATTCTACAGAAGCTCCAGCTTCTTCTAATTTAGCTTTAATTTCTTCAGCTTCATCTTTAGAAACTCCTTCTTTAATTTTACCACCATTATCAGCTAATGCTTTAGCTTCTTTTAATCCAAGTCCAGTAATTTCTCTAATTACTTTAATAACAGCAATTTTTGAAGAACCAGCACTTGTTAATTCAACATCAAAGCTAGATTTTTCTTCAGCTCCACCTTCAGCTCCACCTGCAGCCATTACAACAGGAGCAGCAGCAGAAACTCCAAATTCTTCTTCCATTGCTTTTACTAAATCATTTAATTCAACTATAGTTAATTCTTTAACTAAGTCCATAATTTTTTGAGCATTTGCACTTAATTCAGCCATAATAATAATTATTATAAATATAAAATAAAGTATAATTTTTGTCATTCTGAAATTATTTTCAGAACCCCAAGTATAGTAAATCAAGAAAAATTATATTTTTTCTTGAGATCCTGAATCAAGTTCAGGATGACATAATCTAGCTTAATAGCTAGTAGATATTTCTCTAAATTTTTAGAGAAATATCTTACAAGATATTAAACTAATCTTCTTTTTTGTCTTCTTCTTTATTTTCTTCAGCTTCTTCTTTTTTACCTTCTAATTCTCAAACTTTAGATTTTCATTTTTCTTCAAGTTCTTTAGCAGCAGCATCAAAGAATCTTGCAAGAGAAGATAGAGGTGATTGAAGAGAACCAACAAGTCTTCATAGAAGAGTTTCTCTGCTTGGCATAGAAGCAATTTGAGCTGTTTCTTCTGCATCTTTTAATTCTCATTCAAAATAAGCTCAAGTCCATTCAATTTTATCTTTTACTTCTTTTCTAAATTCATTTACTTTTCCTAAAGCAGAAACTGCATCATCTCTTGATACAACTAATGCTATTTGTCCTGGAAGTAAAGAATCATCAATTTCTACATCAAAAACTTCTTTAAAAGCTTTTTTTATTAAAGTTTTTTTAGCTAAAGTAAAAGTTCAATTAACTTCTCTTAATTTTACTCTAAGGTCAGTAATTTCAGCAACAGTTAATCCACTATTTGAAGTAAAACCAATTGATTCAGCATTTTTAATTAAATCTTTTAGTTTATTTAATACTTCAACTTTTTGTGCTTTTGTAAGAGCCATTTTTCTAAAAAGTTAAAAATTATAAAATATTGCATTAAAAAAATCTCTTTTAAGATAAAAAAGAGATTTAGTTTTTTTATTTTCAAAACTATAATCATTCTTTTTTATCTCGGTAGGTCTTATTTTTATGCCTACTGTCTACAATAAAAAATATTTTTAATGTACTAAGATTATATATATTTTTTTTGTAAGTCAAATTTTTTTTGCAAGTATTTCATAGCAAGTAAAAAACATATTGTGATGTTTTAGTAATTTAAGAGAAAATTTTAATTGAAAAAATAATATAAATCATTAGAATTTTATTATTATAATTTTAGTGTGTAATGATGAAACAAGTTTTTAAAGATAAAATAATAAATATAGATTCAAATTTTTGAGATAAAAAATTTCTTATAAAAAAATTAAATTGGGAAGAAAATATTTCAAATAATGATTTTGAAGTTATATTTTTAAGTGATTTATTAGAAAAAAGAAAAAATTTAGAAATGCTTGAAAAAGCAAAAATAAAACCTGCTATTTGGTCAAATGTTTATTCTCCAAGAGATGAGTTTGAAATTTTTGAAGAATTATTTGAAAATGCATTAAAAAATAATAAAAAAATTCATATAGTTTGAGTTACTTTATGAAAAGAAATGGAAATTTTGGAAGATTATTACAAAAAATTATGATTTTTTTCTGAAGAAATAAATGCTTTTAAAGTAGATTTTTCTGAAGTTTTAGTTTCAGTTTCAGTAAAAATAGAAAATTTGATGTGGAGGGGATCAGATTATAAAAGAATGTGAAAGAAAATTTTTTTTAATCCACCAATTAGAGAGTCTTGAGAAGTAAAAAATATGTTTAAATGAATTAATAGATGAGTTATAGCTTGAATTTATATAGATGAATTTGATTTAGAAAAACAAAATTTTTTAATACAACAAATTTTACAAGAACATATTTTACCAATAACTATGGCAAAAATTTTGAATTATAATTTAGCTGATTTTTGATTTACTTGAAAAGAAAGTGATTTTATAATTACTTACTAAAATTTTTGATTATAAAATAAAAATATGATACAATAAATTAAGAAAAATCTAAAATTTATTTTAGATTTTTTATTTTAGTTTTATAATCAATAAAAATGGCAAATTTGACTGTATCTAGTATTTTAGAATATGCAATTAAGTCAAAAGCTTCAGATATCCATATAACAGAATGAAAACCTCTTACTTTTAGAATAGATGGAGAATTAAAAATAATGAATCAAGCTTGAGTTATTGATTCTGTAAAAATTAAGCAGATTTTACTTGAACTTTTAAAAGAAGATAAAGAAACAGCAAAAAAATTTTTAAATGAGCATGATTTAGATTTTGCTTATATGTATAAAAATTGAACAAGTTTTAGAGTAAATGCTTTTTATAGATTATGAAGAATATCATTTGTTTTAAGACAAATAGCAAATTCTGCAATGGAAATAGAAGATTTATGATTACCTCCTGCAGTTAAAGTTTTTACTCAATTAAAACAATGACTTGTTTTGATTACTTGACCAACAGGTTCTTGAAAATCTACTACTATGGTTGCTCTTTTAGAGAGAATAAATAAAGAAAGATGAGAGCATATTTTGACAATTGAGGATCCAGTTGAATTTGTTTTTGAAGATAAAAAATCGATTTTTTCTCAAAGGGAAGTTTGAAGAGATACAGAATCTTTTGCTAAAGCATTAAAAGCAGCAATGAGAGAAGATCCAGATATTGTTATGGTTTGAGAATTAAGAGATACTGAGACAGTAAAAGCAGCTTTAGAATTAGCTGAGACTTGACATTTGGTTATTTCTACTCTTCATACTTCTAGTGCTGTTACTACTATTTCAAGACTTTTATCTTTTTTTCCACTTGATTCTCAAAATGCAATTAGAGAAAAATTAGCAGATACTTTGAAGTGAGTTTTATCTCAAAGACTTATTCCTAAAATATGATGATGAAGAGTTTGAATTTATGAACTTATGTTTGTAAATACTTGAATTAGAAATTTAATAAGAGAATGAAGAACTAACCAAATTCAATGAAATATAGAGACCTGAATGAAATATTGAATGATAACAATGAGGAAATTTGCTGATTATTTAAGAGATAAATGAATAGTTAAAGAAGAAAGTTATATAAATTATTTTAAAGAAGATGCAGATATTGAAAAAATAGAGAGTTAAAAAATATTTCCTTTATTTTAGGAAATATTTTTTTGTAAAAATTTTAATATAGATTATAATGATAAAAATTATGATCTTTTAAAGAAAAATAAAATTATGAAGAAATTTACAATTACAGAAAATGATGCTAATCAAAGACTTGATAAATTTTTAAAAAAATTATTTCCAAGAGCTACAAGAAGTCTTATTTATAAATTAAATAGAAAAAATAAAATAAAAGTAAAATTTGATGGAAGTGAAGGGAAATTTAAAAAAAGAGATAATGAATATAAACTTCAAGTTTGAGATGAAATAAAGATTTTTTTAAGTGATAAAGATTTTGAAGAATTGACTAAAAAAACTGAAGAAAAAAAGCAAGAAAATAAAGAAAAATTTGATAAAAAAAATATAGTTTATGAAGACAAACATTTACTTGTTATAAATAAAGAACCAGGAATAAATGTTCATCCTTGAGATTATAAAACAAAAGAAGCAAATGTTATTTCCCAAATTCAGGATTATCTTTGAGATAAACTAAATTCTCTTACTTTTAAGCCAAGTTTAGTTCATAGAATTGATAGGGATACTTCTTGAATTTTACTTATTTGAAAAACAAAAAATTTACTTACTAGATTAGTTAAGGATTTTAAAGACCATAAAAAAGTAAAAAAAAC
>CAZRIS010000017.1:0-9481 GCA_964600205.1 uncultured Candidatus Peribacteria bacterium
AAATGATTCTCAAAGTGAAAATAATTCTCTTGATTTAAATCTAGAACCTGAAAATGATTCTCAAAGTAAAAATAATTCTCTTGAAAATATTTGAAGTGAGACTCACAAAAATGAAGAAATTTGAGATTTAAATTTAATTTTAGATGAAACAATAGAAAAACTAGAAAAAAGAAAAGAAATAATTGAAGAAACAATCAAAGAAAAAAATGAATTGATAGCTGAAATTGAATGAAGAATAAAAAAATTAGAAGAAGAAAAAGAAAAAACAATTGAAGATAAAGAAAAATTAATAAAAGAAAAAACAAAAATTTCAAGAAATATAAAATCTCTTGAAAAAATGAAATTAACAGAAGAAGAACAAAAAAAATAATCTTGAAAAATTTTTCAAGATTATTTTTTTAATTTAGATTTAATTTCATCTTTTAAATCTTTTGCTTGAGCTAATAAATTATTTTTAAATTCTTTTGCTTTTTGTGGTGCTATTTCTTTTAATTCTTCCACTTTTTGTTTTTGTTCTTTATAAATTTCATCTAATTTTTCAAATCATTCTTTTGCTTTATCTATAGCTTCATTTTTTAAATCCTCCATAATTTCCTCTGCTTTTTTAGAATAATCTAAAGCTAGAGTTTTTAATTGCTCTTTTTTTTCTTCAAAAAGTTTTTTATTTTCTTCACTTAAAATTTCTTCTTTAGCTGATTCAAATAATTTTTTATGAGTATCTACAAAATCTTGAAGCAAAAATTTAAAAACATCTCCTCATTCTTCTTTTATTTTTTTAATCTTTTTTTTCTTTTTTGGATCAAGACTAGAAGCTATTAAACTACCTGCAGTATAAGCAGTTAATACAGTCAAAACTTTTCCTAAAAATCCCATACTTTTATTATTAATAAAATAAAATATCATTTTGTAAAAGATTTTTTATAGCCTTTTACTTTATTTTATGATAAAATCATTATATAAATAAAAAGATAAAAAACAAGATATTTTTTAACAAGAAAAAAAATTTTTTCTTTACAAAATAAAAAAAATATAAAAAATAATTATCACTTTAATTTCATAAAAATAAAAATAAAATGGCTTATAATAATTTTTCAGATTGATATAAAAAAAGTCTAATAAATGCTGAAAACAAAATAAAAGAAGTTTGATTAAAAGATTTAAGAATAGAAGATGTCTTTTTAGAGGCATTAAAAAATGTAACTTGACCAACAAAAGAAGTTTTTATGCTTTATTGAATAGATGAAAAATTAGTTCTTGAAATAATAAATAAATGACTTTTTAATGAAAAACCAGAAAAAAGAAAATGAGTTTATTCTTGAATGAACTCAAAATTAAGAGATATAATTTTAAGTAGTATAAAAATTGCTGCATCTTTTTCAAAAGCTAAAGCTAGCTTAGAAGATTTTTTCCTAGCAATAATTAGAAATGATTCTTGGCTTCCAAGTGTACTTGATTATGTATGAATTATTCCTAGTGATTTAGAAACAAATTTAATAGATATAGCAAAATCATGAATTATTGATGGAAATAAGATAGAACAAAATTGACAAACAGAACAACAAAAACAAGAAATAGATAATCTCTTTAATAATCTAGCTGAAAGTATAATTTGATGATTAAATTGAATGCTAGCTCAAACACCTTTTGATCAAAATATTAATCCTTCAAAAGAAAAAAATAAAGAAACAAATACACCTGCTCTTGATTTTTTTTCAACAGATTTAACAAAATTAGCAAGAGAAAAAAAATTAGATAAAGTAATATGAAGAGAAGCTGAAATTGAAAGATTAATTGCTATTTTAAATAGAAAAACAAAAAATAATCCAGTTTTAGTTTGAGAACCTTGAGTAGGTAAAACTGCAATTGTTGAATGACTTGCAATGAAAATAGCTGAATGAAAAGTCCCATTTTCTATGAAAAACAAAAGAGTTTTATCTTTAGATTTGACATTAATTGTAGCTTGAACTAAATATAGATGAGAATTTGAACAAAGAATAAAACAAGTAATAGAAGAAGCATCAAAAGTAGAAAATGAGATAATTCTATTTATAGATGAGATTCATACAATGATTTGAGCTTGAGCATGAGAATGATGACTTGATGCATCAAACATATTAAAACCTGCTATGTGAAGATGAAAAATTAGAGTTATATGAGCTACAACAAATAAAGAATACCAAAAATATATTGAAAAAGATTCAGCATTAGAAAGAAGATTTCAAAAAATTGAAGTAGCAGAGCCTACAAAAGAAACTGCATTAGAAATAATAAGTTGACTAAAAGATACTTTTGAAGAATATCATAATCTAAACATTTCCTCAGAAGCAATAGAAGAAGCAATAGAATTATCAACTAGATATATAACAGATAGATTTTTACCAGATAAAGCTATTGACTTAATAGATGAAGCTTGTTCTTTAAAATCTATGAAATATGATTTTGATGAAAAAGAAACAATAAAACTTAAAGAAAAAATAGCAAAATTAACAAAAAATATAGAAAATGCTGTAGTTGCTCAAGATTATAAAAAGGCTTCAAAATTAAAAGAAGAAATAACAAAATTAGAAAAAGAAATATTTGAAATAAGACAAAAATTTAAAATACCAAAAGAAAAAAGATTTACAATAAAAAAAGAAGATATTCAAAAAGTCCTAAGTATTTCTACTTGAATTCCAATTTCTAACTTAAATAAAGATGAAATAACTAAATTAAAAAATCTTCCTAAAAAATTAAGTGAAAATATAATATGACAAAAAGAAGCTATTGAAGCTATTACTAAATCAATAATGAGAAGTAAAGCTTGAATTTGAGATAAAAATAGACCACTTTGAAGTTTCTTATTTTTAGGACCAACATGAGTATGAAAAACAGAATTAGTAAAAGCATTAGCAAAAGAATTTTATCTAGATGAAAATGCTTTAATAAAAATTGATATGTCTGAGTATTCAGATAAAACTTCAGTAAATAAATTAATATGAGCTAGTGCTTGATATGTATGATATGAAGAATGAGGACTTTTAAGTGAAAAAGTAAGAAAAAAACCTTATTCAATAGTCCTTTTTGATGAGTTAGAAAAATGAGATTTTGAAGTATATAATTTATTACTACAAATATTAGAAGACTGAGTATTAACAGATAATAAATGAAGAAAAATAAATTTCAAAAATACTATAATCATAATGACTTCTAATGTATGAGCAGAAGAATTTAAAGAACAAGCTTCAAAAATTTGATTTAATACGACAAAAAATGAAGAAGAAAAAATATTAAAAGATTTCACTAAAGCAAAAGAAAATATAATCGGACATTTAGATGAATATTATCCAATAGAATTTTTAAATAGAATAGATAAAATTATTGTTTTTAATCCTTTAGATAAAAATAATATTAAAAAAATAGTAAAATTACAATTAACAAAACTTCAAAATAGATTAAAAGAAAATGGTATAAAATTAAATTTTGATAATAAAATAATAAATAATATAACAAAAAAAGTATATAATCCAGATTTTTGAGCTAGAGAAATTAGAAGATTTATAACAGATAATATAGAAGATATAATTGCTGAAAATATAATTAATAATCCAAAGAAAAAAGAATTTAATATAGTTTTAGAAAAAAATGAATTAAAAATAAAATAAAAGCTAAAAAAGCTTTTATTTTTTTTATTTTTTAGTATAATAAAATAAGAAATTAAAATAATTTTTTATATATTATTTTCATGAAAAAGAAAATTTTTATATTTTTTTTATTGTTACTTAGTTTTTTTAAAACTAATGCTTTTTTATCTAAACTAGATTGAGATAACTTATATTTAGATATAGATAAATGATATTCAAATTTTGAAAATAATATGTTTGAAGAAGAATTAAAATGACAAAGTAATGTATGAGAAAATTTCAGAAATTATATAATAGATGAAAATATATCCAACTGTATAAATACAAATATTTCCCAAGATACTCTTATAAGAGCATCAAATTGAGATTTAAAATCTATAGATAAAATAATAAAAGAAGAATGTAAGAAAAATTGAAATAAAGTAAAAATGATAGATTTTATACAATCAAAAGCAAAAAATTTTGTAGATGAAAAGAAAACAAAAAGTGAAGATATAGCAAAAGATATAGTAGATTTAGCAAAATTATGAACATATACTGATTGAAATAAAAATAATTCTCCATTTGATTTAATAGTTGATTTACAAGAAATTGATAAAATAATTTTTTGAGAGAAATTAGAATATAACTGAGAAGAAAATAATAATTTCCTAGATTTATTAGATAAAAATAATAAAAATAAAACAAAAGATACTACTAAAAACAAAAAAAATAATAATTCTTATAATTCTTCTTCTAATAAGCAAAATAATAATCAAAATAATAGCAATAATTCTTCAACTTCTTCAAATAATAATCAAAATACTAATTCTACAGATTCTATAGATAATACAAATAATTCTCAAAATGATTTATCTTGCTTTACAAATAATAGTTGACTTAATACAAATCAAATAAAAGAAATAATAAATAATTCAAAAAATGATTTATGAAATAGAAATTGAGAAAATTCTCATATTCCACTACCTGATACAAATAAAATATGATTTTGAAACAATATAAATTGAAATTATATAAAACCTTGAAAGTTTTGATTAAAAGATTTGGGCTTACTATGAAATTATAAAATAATTAATGATAATTCTTTTTGGAATTGTTCTCCTGATGATTTTTTTTGTATAACTATAGATTTTATAACTAGCAAACATAATTTATTAGGATATTGAGAAAATAAATCTATAAAAAATATTTTAGAAGTATCAAATTGACATTTAAGAAAAGCAAATAATACTTCCCTTCTTCAAGCTAAAATGTGAATAAATAATTTCGAAAATATTTTAAGAGATTTAGATTTCCCTAGTATGTTTCATATGTGAATGTATATTAGTTTTAAATCTCCTCCTTTAATGAAAATAGATACTAAAAAGAAAGAAGAAAAACAAAATTCTTGAAAAAAAGTAGAAGAATTACTTAAAGAATTATACAAAAATTTATGACTTGATTATAATAGAAGAAATGATTTGAATATTTTTTCTAAAAAAGAAGAAAGAATGTATACAATTAGAAATACAATTGATTTAAATAATAGTTTAGCTTGAGAGAAAATAAATGAAACAAAAAATATTTACAAAAATTATTACAATCAAGAATTATCTAAAACAGAGAAAAAAAATATTTTAGATATACAAGAAAATAAAGATTTTTATCATGAATTTGTTGAATATAATAAATTTATAAAATGATTAGAAAAATACACTGTTAATGCTCTAGATCCTTCTGTTAGAAAAATGAAAGATATACCTACTTATTCACCTTAAAAAAATAAATATGAAAAAAATAAAATACATTATTACATTTTTTATTCTTTTCTTTTATTATGATTTAACTTATGCTCAAATCCCTGATTCTTGTCAAATAAAGGATAATCCACCAAATCAAATAAAAGAATATATAAAAAATGTAAATCAAATGATTTCTAAAATAAGCTCTAAAGCTCAAAAATGAAAAAAAAGTCCTTTTAAATCTAGTTTAATATGAGGATTAAACTCTATAATAAATTTTGAAGATTATGAAGTAGAATTTAGATATTATTTAATAGAACCAACTTTTAACTCAATTCCTAAACCTATAAAAAGAGATATTGAATCATTAAATAAACTCCAAGAAAATTTAAATTATCTACTTTCTAGATATTCAAAAACTTGACTTTATGATGTAGAAATAGATACAAAATGATTATGTAATTCAGATTGTAACTTAACTTGAAAGAAAAAAGCCTGACTTATTTTACTTGATTTATTAAATAGTACAAAAAAATTAAAAGAAGTAATACAAAGAGCAGCAAGTGACAATGTAAATATAAGTAATTGTAATCAAATTTTTTTCATAAATTGTAAAGAAATTTATGATATCTATAAAAATTCAAAATTTCAATGTCAAGATGATGAATATGAAAAAAAAATAAAAAAAATAAGTTTTAATTTCAAACTATCAAATAAAGCCACAAAAGATTGGATAGATGCTTGGAACTTATTAACTTGAAAAACTACATTGACAAATAATCAAGAAAAAAAATTATTAAAAAAAGAGCTTGATAGACAATGAATTCCAAGTTGACAGGCTAAAATAATTCTAAAAAATTTAGAAGATTATAATAATTGAAAATCTATATCTATTTTCAATAATCCAATAAAAAATATAAAAAATACTCTTGATAATATAATTTCAAAAGATTCTCAAAATGAAGTAAAAAGTTTTTTAGAAACATTAAAAGAAACCTTAAAAGGTAAAAAAGAAGTACCTATTCAAACAGCCATATCAAAAACTATATCAAATAAAAAAAATATAAGAAAAGAAACAAATATTGATTTAATATATAATTCCCTATTGCCAATAGCTCAAAAAAATGATGTAGAGACAAATAAAAGTCTAGATTTGATTATTGATGCTAATGTAAGTATGATAAATTCTATAAATATACTATGATGAAGAACTAAAAAATTATCTGAAAAAGTTTGTAATGAACAATGACAAGGACAATGAATTTGTAAATATTAATTTTTAAAAATAAAAAATGCTAACAAAAAAAGAAATAGAAATAATGAAAAAAAATGCAAAAGTTCATAAAAAAATTTTTGAAGAAATTAGAAAAATAACAAAAGTATGAACAAATATAAAAGAAATAGATAAATTAGCTTGAGATATAGCTAAAAAGCATAATGTTTTATGTTGATTTAAATGAGTATATTGATTTCCTCACAATATTTGTATTTCAATAAATGATGAAGTAGTTCATTGAAGAGGATGAAGAAATATAATTTTAAAAGAAGGTGATTTAGTTACTTTTGATTTTTGAATAAAAGATAAAAATAAATGAATAAATACAGATGCAGCTTTTTCTATGATTGTATGATGAGAAGATAAAAATCCTATTTGAGCCAAAATGATAAAAGCAAATAAAAAAGCTCTTTATGCTTGAATAGAACAAGCAAGAGCTTGAAATACAGTATGAGATATAAGTGAAGCTATACAAAAAGAAATCGAATGAGCTTGATTTTTTGTAGTAAAAGACTTAACAGGACATGGAGTATGAAGAAAACTTCATGAAAAACCATATATTCCAAATTATTGAAAAGCTTGAACTTGAGAAAAATTAAAAGTATGAATGACTTTAGCTATTGAGCCAATTTTATGACAAACTAGCTGAAAAATAGTAGATGAATGAGACTGGGAAATCTATATTGAAGATTGAAGCCTTGGTTGTCAATATGAACATACAATTTTAATAACTCAAGATTGACCTGAAATAATAATCTAGAATTTTTCTAGATTTTTTATATCAGATAAATTTTTTGTTCAATAAATAATTCTAACAATTATAACTTCTTTTTTATTTTCAAAAATTTTATAAAAAATTAAATATTTTTTATATGGAACAAATCTTATTCAATCAAAATACTCTCTATACATATAAGGAAATAAAGATAAATTTTCTTCAATAAATTCTAATAAAGAATTAATAAAATCTTGTGCAAGAATATTTATCATATTTAGAAATATATTTATTTATTTCTAATAGATCATATTTTGATTTACTAGAAAATTTTATATTAAAACTCATGAATTCTTTTTATCACAAATAAAATCTTTCTTATTAAAAAAAGTTTTAATTTCTGATATATCATAAATTTTATTTTTTTCTATATCTTCTAATCATTCCAAAAGTTTTTCATCTATTGTTTTTAAAAATTTTATTTGATCTTTTGTTAATTTTTTATTTAATAATTCATTTTTAAAATTCATAATAATTTTTTGTAAAAATATAATTTTTTATCATTTTAAAAATTTTCTAAAAAAAATCTAGTTTTTCTTGAAAAAAAAAACAAAAATATTAATATACTTAACATAATATTTAAATAAAAAAACAAAATGAATTTTAAAGATTTTCATATAAAATTTCTTGACTATTTAGAAGTAATACAAAATAAATCAAAAAAAACAATTGAGCAATATAACAGGCACTTAGAAAAATTCTGAGATTATTTAGAAGAAAATAATATTGATTCATATAATTTTGATTTAAAAGATTTAACTTTAGATTTAGCAGAATGATTTAGAAAATTTTTATACAAAGAAAATCCTAATATAAGTATAAAAACAGCAAATGCATATATGATAAGCTTGAGAGCTTTTCTAAAATATGCTCAAAAAAAACAAATAAAAACACTTCCTCCAACTTCAATAGAATTAATAAAAACTGAAAATAGACAAATAGAATTTCTAACTGAAGAAGAACTTGAAAGATTATTTAATGTTCCTGATATAAATACTCTTGTATGATTAAGAGATTTAGCTATAATGAAATGTATTTATTCAACTGGACTTAGAATATCTGAACTTGTAAATCTTAATATAAATGATATAAATTTAGATAGAAGAGAATTTGCTATAAGATGAAAATGAAGAAAAGTAAGAGTAGTTTTTTTAACAAAAGAAGCAGCTTTACTAATAAAAAAATACTTAGAAAAAAGAAATGATAATTTTTCTCCACTTTTTATAAGACATAATTTAAAACAAGAAACTATTTTATCTTTAAAAGATGAAGAAAAATTAAGACTGACTAGATTTTTTATTACAAAAATGATAAAAAATTATGCTCAAAAAGCTTTTATTCTGAAAAATGTATCTGCTCATACTTTAAGACATTCTTTTGCTACAACACTTTTAAATAATTGAGCTGATATAAGATCTATTCAAGAAATGCTTGGGCATAGTAATATAAGTACAACACAAGTATATACACATGTTACTAATCCAAAATTAAAAGAAACTCATAAAAAATTTATGAAATAATTATTATTGATGATTATCAATATCAAAAACTTTTAAAATATTTCAATCTAGTTTTGCTAATGCTCTAAACTGTTTATTTATTCTAAAATAATAAATTTTATATTTTTTAGGTTCTCTTATTTTTAAATCAACTTGTTTATAAAATCAATTTAATATATAATTTTTAGCTTTTCGATACTGTTTTTCTAATTTTCTTTTTTCTAAAAATTCTATCAAATCATCTGAAATTAATACTTTTGTAATCATTTCTTAATAATTAACAAAATTTAATTTATCTATATTTTTTAATCTATTTTTTGATTTATCAGAAAGTTCATCAATTGATATTTGGTATAAATCTATATCTTTTTCTTTTAATTCATTATGAATAAATGATAAAAATTTTCTTTTTAATTCATCTTTAGTGTATTTTTCTTCAATTATAGGATCATCTATTATTATAGTAGTCATACTTTTTTATTTAAAAAATATTTATTTTTAATAAATATAATAACAAAAAAATAAAAATCAAATTAATTTGATTATTAAAAAAAAAATAATAAAATTATATAAATTTGAAATTTATATAA
>CAZRIS010000018.1:0-9058 GCA_964600205.1 uncultured Candidatus Peribacteria bacterium
TATTTTTTATAAAAAATATTTATTTTTTTATTTATTTTTTTATAATACAGTTAAGAAACTTTAAAATATAAAAAAAATTATGAAAATACTTTTTTCAATAATTCTAAATTCTTTTATTCTTTTTGCTATTGCATACTTATTATGACCAAATAATAAACTATGAATAGAAGCTTGAGTTAATTTATGATGTTGAAGCTGTAGTTATTTTTCTTTAGATGCTTGGAAAATATATATTCTTTGATGAATAATTTTAGGACTTATAAATATAAGTATAAAACCTATATTAAAAATAATCTCAATCCCCTTATTTTTTTTAACATTTTGACTTGTAACTTTTGTAATTAATGGTATAATACTTTGGCTTTTAAATTATATAATAAATGATATTTTAGTTATACCTTGATTTAGCTATCATATAAATTGATGGATAAACTTTTCAATTGCAGTTGCAATTTTTACTTTTTTTAATATTATTTATTCCCTATTATTATTTAAAAAATAAAAAAATGGAAAATATTTTACAATATAGTGAAGTTATAATAGCTGTTTTACTAAGCTTGATTGTATTAATTCAAAATAAAAATGTTAATCTAAACCTTGCTTCTATGTCTGGTTGAATGTGAACTATAACAAGAAGATGACCAGAAAAAGTATTATATAATATCACTATATTACTTTGAACTTTATTCATATTAAATTCAATAGCATTATATGTAATTAATGCTTAATTTTACATTTTAATAAAAAAAATGGATAAACATTACATAATAAAAAAAACTAAGAAATACTTATTTTTTATAAGTATTGTTTTTTTAGTATTGACTTGAACTCACCTAATTTACAAATACATATATCATGATAGTAAACAAGTAGCAGAAAAATGATGAAGTATATCTGAAGCTATTATTTGAAATTTTCCAAATCTTAATCCTTTAATAAAAGGAAATTATAATGATAATCTAGTAAACCATATTTTATATAGAAGTTTACTTACTTTTGATACTAAGAAAAATAAAATAATATGAGATATAACTAATTGTGACATTTCAAATCTAAGCAAAATAAAATGTTTTTTAAATCAAAATGCAAAATGGTCAGATAATACAGATATAAGCTATGATGATATTATAGCTACTTTTAATGCTATACAAAAATATAATACTAATCCTATTATAGCTTCTATTTTAAAAAATATTGATATAGAAAAAAAAGATTCTAGCATAATTTTTTATGCTAAAAAAAAGGATATAAATAATTTAAATATATTTTTTCAACCAATTTTACCAGCAAAAGTTATAAATAATTTAAGTGAAGAAGAATTAAAATGAAATTTTTGAGCACTAGATTGAATTTATTCAGGAAAATATGTGATAAGTAAAGTAAAACAAGATAATACTTTATGAATAACTAATTTAATTTTAACAAAAAATGAAAATTATCCTAAAAATCCAGCTTACTTAGATAAAATAATTATAAAAATTTTCAAAAATCCTAGTCAATTTTTAAAACATAAAACAGATGTTAATGTCTTCAATGATAAAAACAATTTAATCTGAAATTCTGTTTTAAAGTTTAATAATAATAAATATTATCTAAATCAATATATATGACTTTTTGTTAATCAAGATAAAATTCCTTACCCTAAACTTAGAAATTTTATCTTAAGAAGTATTTCTAAAGAAGAAATATTAAAAACTTTATGAAAGACAAATTTCAAAATTATTGATTCAATATTTTTGGATGAAGTAAAATTAGATACAAATCCTCAATCAACAACTCTTAAAGAAATGCTAAATTCTTTATGATATTACAAAAAAGAAACAATTATAAAAAAAATATGAAACAAATTAAATAATAATTTTTATTCTCAAGAAGCAAAAATAAAAGAAACTAAAGAAACAAGTACTTGAACTACTCAAAAAAATAATGTTCAAAAAATAACAAAAGATAATTATATAAAAGATTCTAAAATAATAATCTCTCCAAAACGGGTTGATAATTATAATTATATAACAAATAAAAATATAACTCTTACTTGAAAAGTAGAAGAATTAGTTGATAATATTTATATAAATAATAACAAAGCTAATTACACTCCTTGAGAAAATTTTTTCACATATAATTTAAGTAATTTAAAAATTTGAGAAAATAAATTAAATATATATTTTGAAAAAAATAATGAAAAAAAATTAAAAGAAACTGTTACTTTTTTCTACAATAAAAACAAAGAAAAACTAAAAGAATATGAAGAAAATTTATTAAAAAGATTAAACAAAGAAGCCCAACAAAAAAAATTAATAACAAAAATAACAAAACAAAAAGAAAAATTTTCAAGCTGATTTATCCAAAAACTTAATAATTTAGAACCAAATTTTTATTATAATGATGATTTAGAAGCATATTCTCTAAATTTATATTATATTTGAAATAATAATTATAATAAAAAAATAGCTAATAAAATAAAAGAAAAGCTAGAAAGTTTTGGAATAAAAATAAATTTACAAGAAATAACTATAAGTTCTCTAACTAAAATGCTAAAAGCTTGAGAAAAAAATTATGATTTGCTACTTGCCTGAATAAATTTATGATATTTTAATTTCAATATTTTCCCTTACTTTCATTCAAGTCAGATAGAAAATTGATTTAATTTTTCAAAAATAAAAAAATTAAGTTTAGACCAAATGCTAGAAGAATTAAAATCATACAATTTATCAAAAGAAAAAAGATTATTATTAGAAGTAAAAATAAATGAAGAAATAAAAAATAATGCTATTTTCAAACCTCTTTTAACACCTTTATATTCAAACCTAGTAGATAAAAATATAAATTGATATAAACTACCTAATAAAATTCCTAGTGATATATATACTTTTGATCCTCTAATTAAATCATATATAATAAAAAGAAAAATAATAGATTATGATAATAAAAGCATAACAAACTTCTTTAAATATTTAATAAAAATTCTATTTTAATGGAAAATAATCCAAAAAATAAAATAATAAAACAAGCCTGGTATTTAATAAAAGATGATATAAATATAAAAAAATTATATTTCTTACCAGGTCTTTTGTCTATTATTTTTTTAACAATACTTTTAGTATATCAATCTATATATACTTATGTAGTTATTTTTCATCAAAAACAAAAAGCCTTAGAAATAATTCTTAATTTTTTTCATTCTCAATATGCTTTAACTATTATTATTGCTTTTTTTATATTTCTTTTGATATACTTTTTAATAACTCCTATTTTTGAGTGAGCTTGTATAAAATATATTTTCTATAAAAGTGAAAAAAAAGATATAAGTATTTGGGAAGCACTAAGTTTATGAATTTATAAATTTTCTCCATTATTTAAGTATTGAAACTTATTTTCTGAATTTAAATTTCTAAGTGTTTTTAATGGTTATTTATTTACTATTAGGTTTTTTGATTGAAAATATATAAAACAAATAACTTATGCCTTTTTAATCCTTTGACTAATATCGATAATTTTAAATATATTTATAATTTATTCCAAATATATTATAGTAATAGAAAATAAAAAAGTATTTGAATCAGTATCCAAATCTTTTAAATTAGCAATAATAACTTTTTATACAACCTTGAAATTATATTTACTTATGTTTATTTTAAATATAAGAGTCATAATAAATTTTTTAGTATTTTTATTATTTCCTATCACTATAATTAGCTTAATTTGAATAATAACTTCAAAAATATTTTTATCTATAACTATAATAATCTTATCAATAATTTTTATAATTTTTGTTTTATTCCTATGATTTTTGACCTGAACTCTTGAAGTTTTTAAAAATGCTATATGGTTTTTTGCTTATAAAAATGCTATAATAAAATTAAATAAATTAGAGGATAAATAAAGGAGTTAGAAAAAATTTTCTAACTCTTTATTTTGTATCTAGAAAATGTTTTTTATAATAATTTTTAAAATATTCTAAATTTTGCAATACCCTTTCATCAGTTCAAACTCAAAGTTCTTTTGGAGTTACTTTTAATGTAATAAAAGCTCAGTATCAAGTAGCTTTTAATTTCATTAAAAAACTCTCTAATGGTAAATAAGAAGTCCCCCCTCCTGCTTGTCATGGTAAAATTCATTTTTTAGGTCAATGTCTATCTGAAAAATAAATATTTTTTATACTACTTCAAAGAGTTTTTAAAGCTTTTATTATATCAAGTCCAGATGATAAATCTATTGAAGCTAAATCAAGAGCAGTATCACCTGTTATTCTTTTTATTTCATGTAAACTAGCATTTTTATATTCAGGAATAACAAAAAAAATAAGTTTTTGTTCTACATTAGCAACAGAAATAGAAAGATGAGTATCTCTTTTTACTCTTGGTAAGTATTTAGTATACCAAGTAGTATTTTTATCTGTTAAGTAAGGAGGAAAAAAAGTAATATTTTGAGCTCAAACTTCCTTTGCTATATCAACTATTAAATCAACTTTTTTTTCATTCATTCATTTATTTGGAGCTGTAATTGACAAAATAGGAACATCAAATTCTTTAATCAAACTTTTTAAATAAGAAGCTGACCAAGTATCATAATTATTTTTACTTAGCACTAAATCTATTCAATCATAAGAAGCTTCTTTTACAAAAGAAAAAATTCTATGTAATCAATATCAATTAAAACTAGAAGTTGAAACAAGTAACATATTATTAAATTAAAAAACTATATATGATTATATTATCATAAATATAAAAAACTATCAAATTTTTTTGATAGTTTTTTATATAAATTTCTTCATAGCAATCTTTGCTTGCTTATCCATAGCTCTTTCTTTTAAAACTTGCTTTTTTTGATAAGCTTTTCTTCATTTTACAAGTCAAACTTTTACTTTTATAAGACTTCCTTTAAAATAAAGCTCTAGTGGAACAATTGAAAAACCAGATTCTTTTAATTTCTGACACAAATAAACTATATCTTTTTTGTGAAGAAAAATTTTTCTATCCCTAAATACATCTATATTTTCTCTATTAGCTAAAGCTTTCCAAGCTGAAATATGCATTTGTTTTATATATAATTCCCCATTTATACAACTAACATAACTTCATTTTAAATTAACTTGTCAAGCTCTAATAGATTTTACCTCATATCATTTTAATTCAATTCAAGCTTCAAAAGTTTTTATTATTTCATAATCAAAATAAGCTTTTTTATTTTTAGTTATTAATGTGTCATTTTTTATAGATTTCATATTTTTTTAATTAGAAAAAACTTTATCTTGATTTTCTAGCACGAATTTTTGAGATTTTCATTTAAAATACCAAGGCCATTTTAAATATTCATCCAAAGTCCATTTTCAAGCTTTTACAACTATATAAGGATTTTTTTGTATAGCTAAATGTAAGTGATAATCCTTATAATTCTTATCTGGAACTCAACTAATTCATACATTTCAAATAAAATCTCATTTTTTTACAAAAGTTCAAACCCTTATATTATCTGCAATTTTACTTAAATGACTATAAAATACAACATCTCATTTAGCTGTTTTCAACCAAACTTGATTTCATCTAAGTAAATCAAGATTTTTTAATTTATCTTCATATAATAAATTTTTTCTTTTTATTTTATTTAAATCAGAAAATTTAAAATCTCTTACCACTCTTACTATAATTCAAGTATCAATAGCTCTAATTTTTTGTCCATACTCAGCATCAAAATCCCATCAATGATGTATTCAATCTGTATATTCTTTTCTATAAGGTCTAGGAGAATTTGGAATTTTTGATAAATTTTTAGGTAATCAAACTCAATCTATAGGTAATAAATATTTTTGTTCTCTTAATTTTAAAATATTATTTAAAATATTTAGCATGTACTTATCTTCATTTTTTTTCCTTAGATTTTGTAAATCTTTGAATGTTTTTATTCATTTTGAATTATACTTTTCAATATTTTCTTCAAAAGATTTTTTGATTTTTTCTAAATCACTAGTTTTTAAATCAGAAAAAATATTAAAAATTTTATAATCACTAAATAAATTTAATTTTACTTTTAAGTTTGGAATTTTTTTTCAAGATTCACTAACTAAAAATAAATTATTATCAAAACAAATATTCAAAAAACTAGCTTCAAAATAATAATTATTTCATTTTTTTCATAAAAATTTTTGAGATTTTAAGCATGAATTTTGTAATTTATAATTTTTTAAATCAATAGAAGAATTATAAATAAAAATATCTTTATCTAATTTTTTTGAATCAAGAAAAATATTTTTTGATAAACTTTTTTCAAGATTAATTTTAGAATCAAAAGCAAAATTAGGAGTCAAAAAAATAAAAACACCTAAAATAACTAAAAAAACAATTAAAAAATATTTAAAAAATCATTTTATCTTTAAAAAATCAAGCATATTTTATATGTAAATTTTAATGTTTCACTATTATATGTTTTTTTTTATTTTTTCAAGAAAAATTCCTACATTTCCAATTCAAATTTTTTAAAGTCAAGCTCCAAAATTATTTCTAAAGGATTTTTTTTGTAAATTTTTATATTTTTATTAATTCATAATTTTTTTAATAAATAAATTTTTTTTGTTTTTAAGTCATATTTTACAAGTAAATCTCACTTTTTATCTTCAAGAAAAAAAGATTTTTTTCTTAAAGTATCATTATTTTTTATAATTCATAAAATTTGATTATCATCTAGTTTTATAAAATCTGAAAACAAAGGAAAATAATCAATTTTTTTTGTTTTTAAATCAAGTAAAAAAATTCATTTTTCTGAAACAAATCAAATAGTATTTTCATCTATTTTTTTTGCATAAACTAAATCTAAACTATAATTTAGTTTAACCAAATTTCAAAAATTTTTGTTTATTAAATAATATTTTTTTCCTAATTTTAAAATAAAATAATCAAAACTAGAATAAACTTTATAAAAATTTATTGTATTTTTATTCTCAAAATCCAAAACTCCAATTTCTTCATCATCTAAAAAAATTTTTAATTTATTATCAAATTTTTTTATTTTTAAATTATTTTTTCAAATTTCTTTATAAAAATAATTCTCTTTTTTATTTTTTATTTTTTCTATAGCTTGTTTTCTTGTTAATTTTTGTTTACTTTCTTCTAATTCTTTTAAAAAAACTTCTTTTACAAAATTTAATTCTATTACTTTATTCAATTTAGGAGTATAATACATTTTTATAGTTTTATAAGAATTTGCACTAGCTAATAGAGTATAATCAAGCAATGGAATTTTTTCTATTTTACATTCAAAATTATGACATTTTTTTTCTATTTTATTTCAAACTTTTTTATTTATAAGCTCTATTTTATAATCCTTTATATTTGATTTTATAGTCAAAGTTTCTAAAGAATAAACAAAAATATAATAATAAAACAAATAAAAAAATAAGAAAATCAAAAAAAGCAAAATAAAAGCAAGTTTTCTATTTGAAGTTTTGTAATACAAATATTTTAATTTATTTAGCATTGTTTATTTTATAAGCTTTTAAAGTGTTTTTCATAAGCATAGCAACAGTCATAGCTCAAACTCAACCTGGAACAGGAGTTATTTTTGCTCATAATTTATCAATCTCTTCAGTCTCACAATCTCAATAAATTTTTCAATCTATAACTGTAAATCAAACATCAATTACTATAGAATCTTTTTTTATCATAGAAGCTTTTAAAAGTCCTGGTTTTCAAACAGCAACAACTACAATATCTGCATATTTTGTATAATTTGAAATATTTGGAGTTTTACTATTACAACTTGTAGTAGTAGCTCAAGAATTTATCAAAAGTGTAGTAGCAGGTTTTCATACTATATTACTTCTTCCTATAACTACAGCTTGTTTTCAATAAAAATCTATATTTTGTCTTTTTAGAATTTCCATAATTCAAGCTGGAGTACAAGGAACAAATCAAGAATTATCTCAAATCAAAATTTTTCATTGATTTTCAGGATGAAATCAATCAACATCTTTTTTAGGATTTATAGAATTTATTATTTTATTTTCATCTATATGTTTTGGTAAAGGAAGTTGGACTATATATCAACTTACATTTTCATCATTATTTAATTTATCTAAAATTCAAAGTAAATCTTTTTGTGAGATTTTCTCATCTAGATGAATCAATTCATAATCAAATCAACAATAACTAGCCCATTTTTCTTTTTGAGCTACATATCTAAGACTTGCAGGATTATTTCCCACCAAAACTACAGATAATTTTGGCTTTTTTTTCAAGTTTTTTACTTCATTTTTTATTTCTTCATAAATTTCTCAAGCAATTTTTTTTCAATTTAAAAGCATAAAAAAATAGTTATACCAAATTAATATCAAAAAGTATAACTATTTTAAAACTGTTTTCAACAGAAATTTAGTATTGTTTTTAAATAGATATGATTTGAGATGATTTTCTTAGAATCTACAACAGTAGAAATTTAATATTGTTTTTAAATTAAATGAAAATAGCTAAATTTGATAGAATCTACAACAGTAGAAATTTAGTATTGTTTTTAAATAGATATAGATTTTGGCAGAGAATAGCATCTACAACAGTAGAAATTTAGTATTGTTTTTAAATTTCAAAAGAAGAATTATTGGACACATATCTACAACAGTAGAAATTTAATATTGTTTTTAAATTTGAAGTACAGTAGCAAATTATGCTCCAATCTACAACAGTAGAAATTTAATATTGTTTTTAAATCTTTTGAATAATAAGCTGGAAATGATATCTACAACAGTAGAAATTTAGTATTGTTTTTAAATTTTTACAAAATAAAACAAAATTTACTTATCTACAACAGTAGAAATTTAGTATTGTTTTTAAATAGTACTTTTCCCTATAATAAGCCTAAAAGATACAAATAAATTATTTTTCAAATTTATGACTTTTGGCTTATTATAAAGAAAGTAAAAATATTAAGACTTAGGTTTGCAAAAAAATCTTGTTTTTTGGCTTTGTATTCATTTTTTTCATTAAAAACAACAATATAATTTCCACTATTGAAAAAAATTTTTAAAGAACTATCATTATCTTTAAATATTTTAATATTTTTTTAAAAAAAT
>CAZRIS010000019.1:0-8943 GCA_964600205.1 uncultured Candidatus Peribacteria bacterium
TATTAAAATATGCTTTAAAATTATCTCCTAATAATATAATTATTCTAAATGATTTAAAGAAATATAATAAAATTTTTTATAAAAAATATTTACACTTACTTAATAAATAATTAATTTTTTGCTTTTTTTTAAAAAATATGAGATAATATTTATAAATATTATTTTGTAATTGAGAAAAGTGAGAAAAATTTATAATTATTATAAATATTTGTTTGATAGAAAAATTAGTAATTCAACTTGAGTACTAATTATTATTTCTGTACTTATAATATTTGCTTGAGTTTATATACCTAAAAATGAATTATATTTAAAAACGAATGTTTTAGAAAATAAAAAAATTATAAACAATAATTTAGATTGAAAAATAATAATTATTGATTGAGTAAAATATAAATTAGTTTTACAAAATTAAAGCCTTGACCTATGTAAATAAAGCTAGAAAAATCTAGCTTTATTTATTTTTTTGATATAATAAAATAGATTTAGAAATTTTATAAAGAATTATGTTAATAAGTATTTTTGCATCAATTTGAGCTTGAAATTTGTGAGATGAGCTTATTTTAAAAAATGAAATAAAAATTTTAAAACAAAAATTTCAAGATAGAAATCCTAAATTTATAGTTTATAGTTATGATTTAGAAAATATTTTTTTTGAAGATGAGAGTGTAGAGTATAGAGAATATTTTCCGATAGATATAAAAAATCCTAGAAAAATATTGAAAAACATAAAAAATTTTTTTGTTTTTTTAAAATATACTTTTTTATCTGATTTAATTGTTATTTGATGATGATGACTTTTTTTTGATAATGAAGTATGAAATAAAAAAAATCCACTTGATTTATGGCTTTTTAGAATGAATTTTTTTAAATTTTTTTTGAAAAAAATATATTTTTTTAGAGTAGGAATAAATATAAAAAATAAAAATTCTTTAGAAAAAATTCATAAAATTTTTGCTTGAAAGAGAAAAAAAATAGAAGTAAGGGATAATTATTCTTTAAAAATTTTAGAGGATTTATGAATAGAAAATGTAATAAAAAAATATGATCCAGTTTTTTTAGATAAATTTCTTGATTTTCCATTAAAGAAAAATAAATTTTTTGATGAAGAAGTCTCAAATATTTTAAATAAAAAAATAAGTATAAAAAAAATATTTAAAAATTTTAGTTTAAAAGATTTAGAAAATATTGATTTTAAAGATAAAAAAGTGTGAATTGCTTTTAGAAGTTCTTATTTTTCTATTGATCCAGAGCTTGAAATTTTAATGGTAAAAGAAATTATAGAATTTTTACAAAAATCATGAGCAAAAGTTATTTTTTTACCACATTCTTTTTCAAAAACAGATGTTTTATCAAATGATTTTCTTTGGATGCAATTTATACAAAAAAAGACAAAAAATGTTGAAATAACTACTTCTTTAAAAGAAACTTATGATGTTTATAAAAATAAAAAAGTAGATATAATTTTTGCTCAAAGATTGCATTCTATTATACTTTCTCAAGTATATGAAATTCCTTTTATTTGAATTAGTTATACTACAAAAACTACTGAATTATTAAGTGAGTTGAAATAATAAAAAAATAGCTAAATTAGCTATTTTTTGTGTTTTCAGTAATTCTTTTTATAAGTATTTTTTGTATTTCCTTTCAATTTGGAAATTCTTTTATTATTTTAAATAATAAATCTTTATTTATTTTTAATAATTTTAGTTTTGTCATTGCTTTTATTGAAGCAGTTCTTGGTTCATTTGTGATAAGAGCTATTTCTCAAAAAATATCACCTTGTTTTATTGTTTTTAAAACTCTATCATTTATTATAACACTAGCAATTCAAGATTTGATTATATAGGCATTATTATCAGATTCTTCACCTTGTTTTATGATAAAATCTCAAGGATTATATTCTATACTTCTAGAATTATCAATTATAGAATTTATTTGTTCTTCATTTAAATCTTGAAAAATGTATATATCTTTTAATTTCATAATTTTTTATTATTTTTTAATTTTTTTATATTGTATCATAAAAAAGAAATTTTTTCAAAAAAATATTTTTATATATTTAATTTTTGCTTGATTTTTAAGTTATCAATTATGAAAATATTTCATTTTTCTTGGAGAATATTTTTTATAAGTTTATCTCAATAATTTAATCTTTCATAAAAATCTTCAGTTGAAATTATTGCATATTTTATTTTTCTTGAAAAAAAAGTTTTTGCTAAAAAATCATTAAAAGCTTCTTTGTTTATTTCTCAAATCATAAAAATATCAAGTATAGCATTTCAAGGCTCTATTAATTTGTATTGTAAACTTTTATTTACCAAAACTACTTCTAATGAATTTTGAGTTTTAAAAAATTTTTTTATTTTTTCTAGTGGATTATATGATTTCAAAAAAATTTGAATTAATTCTTCTAGGATAAAAAAGTTAGGATTTACAAAAAAATATTTTTTCTTTAATTCTGTTTTACTTTTTAAAATTCATATTTCAACTAAGTTATCAAGTTCTCTTTTTATAGAATTTATTTGTTCATCAAGTTCTCTTGCTAATTCTCTCATATGTATTCAATTATTGTTTCAAGATTCATATTCTAGCAATAATTTTTCAAGAATTTTTGCTCTTGATTTACTTCAAAAAATTTTTGATAAATCTATGTTTTTCATTTTTCTAGTTTTTTTAAATTATTAATATCATTGTTTTTTTAAAATTTTTGCAAAATCACTTCAGTGTATATTTCAAGGAAGATAGTGGTAATGTAGGTGAGCTATACTTCTGCCATAAAAACTTTCTCTTATGAAACAAAAATATTGTTCTTCTCAAAAAAAATTAGCTACAAATTTTTCTACTTCTTTAAAAGATGCAAATTCTTTTTTTGTTAGTTTTGTAGTGTATTCTACATGTCTTTTTGGTATAGCTAAAAGATGTTTTTCTATTCATCAATAAGGAAATTTATTATATCTTACTTCCCATAAATCATTTTGCCATAATATAAGTTTTTTTTCTTGTTTATCTGGTTTTTGACAAAAAGGACAATTTTCTTTTGTTATTATTCATTTTTTTGAAATTTTTTCTTCCCAAATTTTCCTTTTTTCTTGCATATATCTTTGTATAAAATTTTTAAACACTAATAAAAATAATATTTTTAATAAAAAAATCAAGAAAATATTTGCTTTAAAGAAGAGTTTTTGTAAAATTTTTATAAATTTTAATTTTTAATTGAAAATAAAATGAAAAGTTTAAAACAAGAATTACAAGATAGAGGTCTTTTATTTCAAGTAACTAATGAAAAAATTTTTGAAGAATTAGATAAAGGGGGGAAAAAATTTTATTGTTGATTTGATCCTACTGCTGATTCTCTTCATCTTTGAAATTTTATAGGTTTTATGGTTGCAATTCATATAATGAGAAGATGAAACAAATATATAGCTCTTACAGGTTGAGCAACTTGAATGATTGGTGATCCAGGATGAAAAGATTCTGAAAGAAGTTTTTTAAGTGAAGAAGTTTTAGAAAATAATCAAAAATCAATTTCAAATCAAATAAAAAATATAGTAAAAAATCTAGAAAATTTTACTAAAGATAAGTTTGAAGTGGATTTTGTAAATAATAAAGATTTTTATAAAAATATGTGAATTTTGGACTTTTTAAGAGAAGTTTGAAAATTTATTACAGTAAATAATATGATTACAAAGGATACAGTTAGAAGAAGAATAGAAGACCCTGAAAAATCTATAAGTTATACAGAATTTTCTTATATGTTGCTTCAAGGTTATGATTTTGCAAAAATGTTTAGAGATGACAATGTTATTTTACAAATTGGTGGACAAGATCAATGGTGAAATTTGGTTACTTGAGTTGAATTAATAAGAAAAAAATATGATTGACAAGAAGCTTATGCTATAACTTGGCCTTTGATTACTGATTCTACTTGAAAAAAATTTGGTAAATCTGAATGAAATGCTATTTGGCTTGATAAAAATAAAACTACCCCATATGAAATTTATCAATATTTTATAAATACAGCAGATGAAGATGTAGAAAGATATTTAAAAATGCTTACATTAATAGAAACTGAAGAAATTGAAGAAATAGTGAAAAAACACCTAGAAAATCCAGAAAAAAGAGAAGCTCAAAAAATTCTTGCTTATAAAGTTGTAGAAATTATTCACTGAAAAAAAGAAGCTGATTTAGCTGTAAAAATAAGTGATTTTATGTTTGGAAATCCAGAAAATAGAATAGAAACTTTGGAAAAATTAGATAAAGATGAAATTGAAACTTTCAAAAAAGCAATGTGAGGTTTTGATTATTCTTGAGAAAATCTTTTTGAAACTATTGTAAAATCAGGACTTGAAAAATCAAATTCTAATGCTAGAAATTCTATAAAATCTTGAGCAATTTTTATAAATGAAAAAAAGGTATGAGATTTTAATTTAGACTTAGAAAAAGAATTTTTAGAAAATTCTAGTTTACTTTTAAGAAAAGGAAAGAAAAATTTTAGAATAATAACTAAAAAATAGCAAAAAATTTTTTGCTATTTTTTAGTTTAAATAAACTTCTTCTCAAGAATTTTTTATATTTTCTTCTATTCTTTCTATTACAGTATTGTTAATAGTGTTGTTATCATTGTTTATTATTTCTATTAAATTATCTAAATTTAAAATTAATACAGTTGTTTCTTCTATAGCTTTTACTGTAGCTGTTCTTTCTTCTTCATTAAGTAAAGCAATTTCTCAAACTATATCTCATTCTTTTAATATAGCTATTTGTTTTCAGTTTAATATTACTTCAACTTTTCAGGATTTAATTATATAAGCTTCTCAATTAGACTTTTCTCATTGTAAAAATATAATTTCTCAAGGATTAAAAGTTTTTTCAGGAGTATTTAGAATTATTTCCTCAACAACATTTTTATCAATTCATTTAAAGATTTTTAAGTTAAAAATATTTTCACTCATTGTTATTTTTTTAATTTTTAAGATTATAAAAATTATATCATAAAAAATATTTTTTAACAAGAAAAATGCTAAAAAATTTGATTTTTAAAAAAAATTTATAATATATCTTTGCATTTAATTGAAAAATAAAGAAAAATGAAGAAATTTTTTGTAAGATATAGTTTGATAATTTTTTGAAATTTATTTGTTTTTTTAAGTATTTGATTTATACTTGATAAAATTTTTAATTCAAAACCAAAATTTTTAGTGATATTTTTGATTTTATCTATATTTTCTTTGGTTTTGATTTCTAGTTTTTTTATAAAAAAAATTTTGAAAGATTTAGCTTCTATAAAAAATAAAAATGAAGGAAAATAATATAAAAGCAGAAGTTCAACATAGCTGACCTCATATACCAAAAATTCAATGAGAAAAAGTTGTTGGTTATGTTTCAAATACAGTTATAACAACAATAATTTTTGGTTTACTTGTTATTATTTTTAGTTTTTTTGCAAATAAAGCTTTAAAATCAAACAAAAAATCAAAACTAAAAACAGGAGTTTTGACTTATTTACAATTTTTTGATTGATATTTAAGAGATTCTTTTTGAGATAAAAGTATAGCTAGAAAATATTTTCCATTAGTTGTTGGAATATTTACTATAATATTTTTTGGTAATTTATTTTGATTAGCAATAGATTGGTCTATTTCTGCTTTTCCTAGTTTAAAAATAGAGGAATACTTAAGACCAATGCATAGTGATTTAAATACTACTTTAGTTTTAGCTTTGATAACAATTGTTAGTTTTTTATATGTATGAGTAAAAACTCATTGAATGGGGCATACTACAAAATGATATTTATTTAATTTTAAATGAAAAAATATTTGAGAAAAATTAATAAATGTATTTGTAGGATGGTTACATCTTATCTGAGTTCCTGCTACACTTGCTTCTTTGTCTTTGAGACTTTTTGGTAATATTTTTGCTTGAATAGTTTTGATAAGTGTTATAACTTACTTGACTTGACTTATGACAGAAAATTTATTTCAAGCTTGAAAATTATTTTCTATTCCATTTTGGTTCTTTGAATTTTTTGTAGCTTTTGTTCAATCTGTTGTTTTTGCTGCTTTAATTATTTCTTATATAAATCAAGCAAAAGAAGAACATTAAAATATAGATTTGTGGATTTAGATGTTTTTCATCTAAGTTCATAATTTGTATTTTATAACTTAAAAATAATAATTATGAATGAAGTACAAGCTGCAGTACAAACTGTACAATCTTACAAAGAATTAGCTATGGCTTTAGCTATTTGACTAGGTGCTTTTGGTCCTGGTATTGGTATTGGTTTAATTGGTAAATGAGCTTTAGAAGCTATGGGGAGAAATCCAGAAGCTGGTGCAAAAATTCAATCTTTAACAATTCTTACAATTGCATTTGCAGAAGCTGTTGCAATTTATGCATTAGTTATTGCATTTATTATTGGATTTGTTTCTTTATAGTAAGTTTTAGAGGAGTGCAATTTTTATTGTGCTTTTCTTGGCTTTTAAAATTTAAAAATAAAAATATATGGATTTAAAATTTTTAACAGTTGAGACTTTTGTAATCCAATTCATAATTCTTCTTATTATTTTATGGGTTTTAAATAAATTTTTATTTAAACCTTATTTAGCATATTTAGATAAATGGGAAGAAAATCAAAAGAAATTAGAAGAGGATTATAAAAATATTGATAAGCTTATAAAAGAGGCTGAAGAAAAAAAAGAAGAAATTTTAAATGAGGCTAGAAAAAAATCTGAACAAATAATTTCTTCTGCTGAACAAACAGCTAAACAAACAAGAGATAATATAATAGAAAAAGCTGAACAAGAAGCTAAAGCTATTATAGAATCTTGAGAAAAAGAAATAGAAAAACAAAGACTTTCTATGCTTGATTCAATGAAACAAAAAATTGTTTCATTAATAATTAAGTTTAATGAAAAATTATTTAATGAACCAAAATTAAATAAAGAATTTGTAGAAAAAGAGTTAGCTTCTATAAAATAATATTATGAAAGATACTAAAAACATTATTCCTGAAAATATCTCAGGAGAAGAATTAAAAAATATTTTAAAATTTCTTAAATTATATAGAGATTTAAGAAAAAAATTGTGAAATAGATGAAAAGATGTTTTTAAAAATTTAGTTGAAAAAAAAGATTTTTACAAATTAGAATATTTTACAAAAGCTTCTAGGGAAGATAGTATAAATGAAGCTTTAGAAGTTTTTGAAAAGGTTTTTTGAGATAAAGTTTGAAAAGATGAATTGATATTATCTACTAAAAATAATTTATCTTGATGAATAAGAGTTTTTAAAAATGATAATATGGTTGATTTAAGCTTTAATAAGATAAAAGAAATTTTAAAATAAAATTTTAAAAAATAAAATAAACAAAATATGAGTCAAAATTTATTAAATAGTATTATAGATGAAATTGAATCAAAACTAGATTCTAGTGAACTTAATCCAAAGGTAGAAAATTCTTGAGAAGTTTTTTATCTTTGAGATTGAGTTGCTAAAGTTTCTTGACTTAGAGAAGTTGCTTACAATGAAGTTGTAGAATTTGAGAGTTGAGCAAAATGAATAGCTCTTAATTTAGAGGATCATTTTGTTTGAGTTGTAGTTTTAGAATGATTTGAGAAAATAAAAGAATGAGAAGTTGTAAAAGCAACTTGAAGAACTTTAGAAGTTCCAGTTTGAGAAGAACTTATAGGTAGAGTAGTTAATCCTCTTTGAGAACCTCTTGATTGATTAGGAGAAATTAAAGCAAAAGAATTTTATCCAGTAGAAAGAGTTGCTGAAGGAGTTATGAAAAGAAAATCAGTTCATGAACCTATGGAAACTTGAATAAAAGCAATTGATGCATTAGTACCAATTGGTAGAGGTCAAAGAGAATTAATTATTTGAGATAGACAAACTGGTAAAACACAAATAGCTATAGATGCTATTTTAAATCAAAAAGGTCAAGGTGTAACTTGTGTTTATGTTGCAATTTGACAAAAAGAATGAAAAGTAGCAAGAATTGTAGAAGAGCTTAGAAAAAGATGAGCTATGGATTATACTATAGTTGTAATTGCTTGAGCTTCTGATCCTGCTACTATGCAATATTTGGCTCCATATGCAGGTTGTGCAATGGCTGAATATTTTATGTATAATGGAAAACATGCTTTAATTATTTATGATGATTTATCTAAACAAGCAAATGCTTATAGAGAAATGTCACTTCTTTTAAGAAGACCACCATGAAGAGAAGCTTATCCATGAGATGTATTTTATTTGCATTCAAGATTGCTTGAAAGAGCTGCAAAATTGAATGATAAAATGTGAGCTTGATCAATGACTGCTCTTCCAATAATTGAAACACAAGCATGAGATGTTTCTGCTTATATTCCTACAAATGTAATTTCTATTACAGATGGTCAAATTTTTCTTGATTCAAATTTATTTAATTCAGGACAAAGACCAGCAATTGATGTATGATTATCTGTTTCAAGAGTTTGAGGTTCTGCTCAAATAAAAGCTATGAAAAAAGTAGCAGGTACTTTAAAACTTGATCTTGCTCAATATAGAGAATTAGCTGCTTTTTCTCAATTTGCTTCTGATTTGGATGAAGCAACAAAAGCTCAACTTGATAGATGAGAAAGAATGATGGCTTTATTAAAACAAGGAGTTTTTTCTCCAGTAACTGTTCCTAAACAAGTATGTGCTATTTATGCTTGAACTCAAGGATTTTTAGATAAAATTCCAGTTGATAAAGTTTCAAAATTTGAAGAAGAGTTATACACTAAATTAGATGAAGAAAAAACTATTTTAGAAGATATTGAAAAAAACAAAGTATTAAGTGATGCTTCAAAAGAAAAATTAGAAGAAATAATAAAAGAACTAGTAGAGTTAAATAAATAAAAAAGTTAATAAATAACAAAAAAATATGGCAAATGCTAAGGAAATAAAAAGAAAGATAAAATCTATAA
>CAZRIS010000020.1:0-8430 GCA_964600205.1 uncultured Candidatus Peribacteria bacterium
TTTTTTATTTTTTTAGTAAAAACTTTAAGCTAGAACTTTAAGTAAACTACTCTAGTCCCCTGCTGACCATCCCCCTAACCCCCTTCTAGAAGGGGGGACAATATTTTTTTGTGAAACAAAAAAAATAAAAAATTGCTCCCTTTTACAGTATATCCTAATTTCTATCTCCTTAGATTTTCTAGATAAACAACAAAAAAAAGACTATTTTATAGCCTTTTATATATCTAAATTTTCTACTTGTTTTGCTCTAGATTGTATAAATCTTCTTCTTGGTCCAACTTCACTTCACATTAAAATTTTAAAAATTTCATCTGCTTTTTGAGCATCATCAATTGTAACTCTATACATTTTTCTATTTTTAGGATCCATTGTTGTTTCCCAAAGTTGCTCTGGATTCATTTCTCAAAGACCTTTATATCTTTGTATATTGTCTCATACAATACCTTCTTCTTTTATTATTTTTTCTTTTGTCTCTTCATCATAAACATACCAAACTTTTTTTCATTTAGTAAGTTTATAAAGTGGTGGTTGTGCTATATATAAATATCATTGTTCTACTATTTCTCTAAGATACCTAAAAAAGAAAGTTAAAAGTAAAGTTCTAATATGTGCACCATCAACATCTGCATCTGTCATTATAACTATTCTATGATATCTTAATTTTGAAATATCAAAACTCTCTCAGATAGAAGTTCAAAGAGCTATTATAAGATTTTTTATTTCATTATTTGCAAAAATTTTATCTATCCTTGCTTGTTCTGTATTCAATATTTTACCTCTTAAAGGAAGAATTGCCTGATGTTCTCTATCTCTTCACTGTTTTGCTGAACCTCATGCAGAATCTCATTCGACTATATATAATTCTGAAACTGTTGGATCTTTAGAAGAACAATCTGCTAATTTTCAAGGTAAAGTCATTCATTCTAAAGCTCCTTTTCTTATAACTGTATCTCTTGCTGCTCTTGCTGCTAATCTTGCTTTTGCTGCCAAAAAAGTTTTTTCTATTATTTTCTTGGCAGTTGTTGGATTTTCTTCTAAAAACTCCATAAATTTCTCAGAAAAAACAGAGTCTACTGCTCATCTAACTTCTGCATTTCAAAGCTTAGCTTTTGTCTGTCCTTCAAATTGAGGCTCAATAACTTTTACTGAAATAACTGCAGTAAGTCATTCTATAACATCTTCATTTGTAAGATTAGGATCCTTTTCTTTTAAAATTCATTTTTCTCTAGCATATTTATTTATTGTTCTAGTCAAAGCTGTCCTAAATCAAGTCAAATGAGTTCATCATTCTGGAGTATGAATATTATTTACAAAAGAAATTATATTATTTGAATATTCTTTATTATATTGAAGAGCAATTTCAACTAAAACTTCTTTATTTTCTTTTTCTGTATAAAAAATTTCTCCTAAAGTATCTTCATGTTTATTTAAAAAGTGAACATAAGACCTTATTCATCCTTCAAAGAAAAATCTATATCTATCATCTGTTCTTTCATCAAATAGTGTTAATTTTATTCATTTTGTAAGATAAGCTTGTTGTCTTAATCTATTTTTTATAGTTTCATAATCAAATTTTGTAGTTATTTTAAAAATTTCTGGATCTGGATAAAATTTAATTATAGTTCAAGTTTTATCAGTATCTCAAACTACTTTTATAGGAGCATCTGCTTTTCATCTAGAAAAACTCATATAATGAATTTTTCAATTTCTATGAACCCAAGCTTCCATTTTAGTAGAAAGTGCATTAACTACACTTGACCCTACTCAATGCAAACCTCAAGAAACTTTATAACCTCCTCAACCAAATTTTCAACCTGCATGTAAAACTGTCAAAATTGTTTCTAAAGTTGATTTTCAAGTTTTTGGATGAATTTCAACAGGTATTCCTCTACCATTATCTTCTACTATACAAGCTCAATCTTTAGTTAAAGTAACAATAATATTATCACAATAACCAGCCATTGCTTCATCAATAGAATTATCTACAATTTCCCAAACAAGGTGATGTAATCATCTAACATCAGTAGATCAGATATACATTCAAGGTCTTTTTCTAACTGGTTCTAATCATTCAAGAACCTGAATATTTTCAGCTCAATATTGTTGTTCAGACATTAAATTATTTTTAAAAAATAAATATACTTAATAATAGAATAATATTTTTTCTATAAAAATCAAGTTTTGCCTTAAAATAGACGAGATTTTTTTTAAAAGCTCTTAAATCTCAAAAAAATATATAAAAAACACCAAATTTTATTTTTTTGGTGTTTTTAAAAAAATTTTTGGATACCTACTTTATAAAAAAGTCTCTTAAATCAAAAATTTTTATAGTTTAAATACAAATTTTAAAATTTTAATCACAAATTGTAGTTCCCTCTTCATCTGTTTCAATTGCTTTTAATATAGCTCAAGGTTTATATAAGTTTACAACTTTTAATTTCAAATTTCATTCTTTTGCTAAAGTTATAGCAGTATGATCCATTACTCTTATTTCTTTATGAATAACATCTTTAAAACTAGCTTTTTTTATAAGTTTTGCATCTTTGCATTTCATAGGATCTTTATCATAAACTCAATCCACTTTTGTAGCTTTTATAACCATATCACAATTTAATTCTAATCATCTCAAAACTCAAGCACTGTCTGTTGTAAAATATGGATTACCAGTTCAAGCTACAGAAATAACTATTCTTCATTTTTCTAAATGTCTTTCTGCTCTTCTTTTTATATATTTTTCTCAAACTTCTGGAATATCCAAAGCTGATACAAGTCTAGTAACCATTCAAGCTTTTTCTAAAGCATCTTGCATAGCTACTCAATTCATTATTGTTGCAAGCATTCACATATAATCTGCTGCTGTTCTATCTATACCATTTGCTGCTCAAGCAACTCATCTAAAAATATTTCCACCTCAAAGAACTATCACTATTTCATGTCACTTATCTTTTATTTCTTTTATTTGCAAAGCTAATTTTTGCAAAAATTTAGGGTCAATTCAATGAGTTCTTTCTCATTGTAAAGCTTCTCAGGAAATTTTTAATAATACTCTCATATAATCTTATTAAATTTTTAAGTTAAAAAAATTATATACAAAAATAAAAAATGTAAACTTAAAAAGCTTACATTTTTTCTACTTATCATAACTAGTTCATTTTTTTATCATCTCTACTCTATAAAGTTGCTCTATTAAAACAAGTAAAGCCAAAATATGAGGCATAGTCATTTTTCATAAACTAATTTCATAATTAGTATTTTCTCTTATTTTTTCATAATCAAGACCTAAAGCTCATCAAATAATAAAAATAATATTTCAAAAATTTTGTTTTTTTGATTCCAAAAAATTATAAAATTCTTTTGTATTAAAATTTTTCCCTTGTGGATTTAAAACTATTTTATATCAAGAAATATTTTTAATTTTTTCTAAAACTTTTTTTGTTTCAGCTTCTATAATTTGTTTATCTGTTCAATTTTTTACTGGTTTTAACCTAATAATCTCACAATTCTTTCAAAGCCTTTTTTCATACTCTTTTATAGCATTTTCAAAATGTTTAAAAGAATCTCAAACTATTACAATTTTATACATAAAAAACTACTTAATTATTATTTTTTTTCCTAAAAATTTAGGTTTTGGTCTAAAAATTTCTACCTCAAAAAAAGCCTTAATTCTAGAAAAAATTTCTCTAATCCTAAAATAATCTATTTTTAAATAAGAATGTCTATCACTTATAACTCAGATTCAATCAATTCACAATTTTCTAGCTAAATATAGTGCTCTATATAAATGATATTTTTGGGTAAAAATAACCAATTTTTTTACTCAAAAAATTTCTTTTGCTCTATAAATAGAATCATAAGTATCAAATCAAGCATAATCTAGATAAATATCTTCTTTTTTTACTCATAATTTCATTAAATATTTTTTCATAACTTCTGGCTCATTATGATAAACTTTTGAATTATCTCAAGAAACAATTATTTTTTTTATTTTTTTTAACTTATAAGCTAAAAAAGAAGTGTATAATCTATCTTTTAAAATATCTGTTGGTTCTTTATTATATTTTATTCAAGCTCATAATACTAATCATATTTTTCTCTTATTATCCAATTTATCAATATCAAAAATATAATTTTTTGAAGAATTTATTATATAATAATTTAAAAGAAAAAATATTAGTAATAACAAAGAAACAAAGCTCAAAAAAGCCTTTAAAAACAAAAATACAAATTTTTTAAAATTATTTTTTATCATTTATGATTTTTGAGTTTATTTTATTATTTAAATCAAAATTATATTCTTTATAAAAAAATACTTTTGAGTTTAGTATAATAGTTTTATCATTTTTTACAAAATCATTTAATTTTTTCATAAAAATATCCAATTTTTTAAGGTCATTTAAAGAAATCAAAAATCTAATATTTACAAAAAATTTATTTTTTAAAATATCATAATTCACATTTATATTTTCTATACTCATATTTTCAGGCTTATTTTTTTCAATAAAATCTAGAATTTTATTTTTTATTTTATCTATTTTTTGATTTATTATTTTTTGATTTTTTGTTAAGTTTTGGCTCGAATATTCTATCACTGGAATATAGCTAAAATTAGCTTTTACTCAAAAATATTTAGAAAAACTTTCCTCTAAACTTTTAAAATCAGATAAGTTAAAACTATTATTTTTAATTCAAAAAATAATTTTTATATTAAAAGATTTCTTATTATTTCATAAAATATCAAGACTAATAATATGATAATTTTTATAATTAGAAGAAAAATATTTGTTTATAAAATCATAAATTTTGCTTTTAATATTAACTTTTTCATCTTTTGAAACAATATTTGCAATTCTTATAAGCTCTACTTCAAGTTCTACTTCCCTATTAAATTTCTTTGAAAGCTCAAAATCAAGCTGTTTTTTAAAACTTTCATAAAAATCTATATTTTCAGGAATTTTTATAACTGCTTTTAATTTTATTTTATCTTTTTTTAGAGATAAAACTTCTAGTTTATCAATAATAAAATTATTTGTTTTTTCTTTTAAAACATTTTGTAAATAAGAAATAGTTGAATGTTTTATATCTATTTTTCTTTTGATAACAACTAATGAATGAATAAGTGGAATTGAAATAACAAAAATAGTAATAACTAAAAAAATAAATCTTTTAAAAGTAGATTTTTGTTTAGAATCATCATGAGGAGTAAATCAATAAAGCCAAAAAAATATAGTAGCAACAAGTACAATAGAAACAAGGTTAGCTACAAAAAGCATCAAAGCTCCAAAAGCAAGATCATAATTTCAAAATGCAAGTTCTATTCATACAACACTAAGAGGTGGCATCAAAGCTGCAGCCATAGCAACTCAAGCTATACTTTCAGATAATCTAGAATATCAAAGAGATAATACAGCTACTATTGCAGAAAAAATAGCAATAAATAAATCTATTATATTTGGAGAAGTTCTTGCTAAAATTTCTTTAGTTTCTAAATCTAATCATACTATTTTTGTTATAATATATCATATAAAAATTGATAAAATTACACTTAAAAATAATACTTTTGCTGGAGTATAAAAAAATTTTTTTTCCCCTCTAGCAATAGCAAATCAAATCCCATTCATTGGTCTTAAAAAAGGAGCAATCAACATAGCTCAAATAACTACTGCAACTGAATTTTGTAAAAGTCAAAGTGTAGCAATAACTCAAGATAGAAATATTTCCATCCAAAAAAGCTTATCTGGAGTAGAATTTTGCTTTACTTTTGTAGCTACTTCTGCTTTTTGTTCTCAAGATAAATCTAAAAACTCTATTTTATTAAAAAAATCAGCTATTTTTTCACTAAAACTAAGAGATTTTTTTGTGATTTTTTCCTCTAACTCCAAGTTATTTTTTGATATGTTTTCTACAGTATTTGAAATATTTTTATTTTCCATAAAATTTTTTTATTTATATTTTTTTTATTTTACCATAAACAAAAAAATAAAGCAAATTATAGTTTTTGAGCAATAAAATATATATAATTACACAAAATCACATCTACTTTATTTTCTAGATTAAAATCTGTCATATCTCATAAAAAACATTTTCCTTTTCATAAATTTTTTTGAGCTTTTTTTAGCATATTTTCACTTATATCAAGTCAGCTTACCTTATATCATTTCTCTTCTAATTTTTTAGCTACAACTCAAGTCCCACAAGCAAGTTCAAAAATTGTTTTACTATTATTTCAAAATTTTTCTATAAACTCAACCAATAAATCTACTTCATCATCCAAAGAATACCCATTTCATCTAACTATTTCATCATAATATTTAGTAAAAAAATTATATGTTTCCATTATTTTACAAATTAAATAATATATTTATCATTTTCAAAAATTAATTTTTCATCAAAAAAAATTTTATCTGTATTTGGAAAAATATCTATATGATATCTTTGAGTAACTTTTCTAGGAAATTTTTTTCTATAAATTCAGTGTTTTTTTCAAAGAGATAAATGAAAACCTGCAATTCTTTCAAAAGCATTTACATCACTCAAAGTTTTTTCCCAACTAATTCAATTATTAAGCCCAAATCAAAGCTCTCTTACAAATATTTCATTATCTTCATTTTTTTTAATCATCTCTAAAATTTCTACAAATTCTTTTGGAGTATTATCACTCCAAGAAATAATTTTACTTTCTTTAATTTCTAATTTAAAAGGTTCTTTTGGAAAATGAACAAGCATTTTTGTATCTGGATAAGCTCTTATTTCAACTATTCAATTAGCCAAAGAAAAATCTTTTATTTCAGTGAAATTTTCTCAAACAGGCATACTTCATCATCTATTCTTCCCTGTATAATCTCATGTATTTTGCTTCATATCTTCAAATCATCCTTCAAAAACAAGCTTATCTCCAGATTTTGAAATTATAGTTAGAGTTTTAGCAGAATCTGAAATTTCTTTTAATTTATTTGAAAGCTTATTGTAATAAGGAGTTTTATATTCTATTGCACTTATATAATTTTCTATTTCTTCATCTTTTATATAAGCCAAATGATTATGTTCCAAACATCAAACTCAAGCTTTATGAAGAGTCAATCTAATCCTGAAATCTTCAATTCTAAAATTTGTTGATTGTACCAAAATAACTGTAGAATTTTGCCTTAAGCTTAATAATTTTTCTTTTAAATCCTCTTTTTTTATTTCATTAAAATTAATTATTTCAATATCTAGGTTTTTATAATTTTTTAAATTTTTTATATAAGCTTCACTCAAAATTTTTGCTAGTTTAGAATCTGTATCATAAACAAAAATTACCTTATTTTTAGAATAAGGTTCATTTAAAATTTCCAAATTTTTTTCTAGAATATTTTTTGTTGTTATTTCTAGCATATTTTTAATTTTTTTGAAAAATAAATTTTTCAAAGTATACTTTAAGTACTGTAAAAAATCAATTTTTTTTAAAAAATAGCTAAAATTTAAATTTTAGCTATTTTTTAATCTTTAATTAACACAGCTTTAATTCTTCTTACTCCTCTAGAACTTGATTCTTCTTTTTTTATTTTAAATCTTCACATTTTACTAGAATCTTTTACATGAGGCCCTCAACAAAGTTCTCTAGAATAAATAGTTCAATCATTTCATTTCATAGTATAAACTTTTACTATATCTGGATATTTTTCCCAAAAAGCTCCTCTAACTCATTCTTCCATAGCTTTTTGTTTTGGCATTTCTTCCATTTCTACTTTAAATCAAGATTTTATAGCATTATTTACATATTCTTCTACTTTTTCAAGTTCTTCTTTTGTTAATTTTCTATCAAAATTAAAATCAAATCTAAGTCTTTCAGGAGTAATATTTGAACCTTTTTGAGAAATTCCTCAACCTAAAACTCTATTTAATCATTCAAGCATTAAGTGAGTTGCAGAATGAAGAGCAGTAGTTTCTTCAGAACTATCAGCCAAACCTCATTTAAATTTACCTGCTGAAGCTGTTCTAGATTTCTCTTGATGCTCTTTAAAAGCTTTTTTAAAACCTTCAACATCAACTTTTAATCATTTTTCACTAGCTAATTCAACTGTCATTTCAAGAGGAAAACCATAAGTATCATAAAGTTTAAAAGCTTTAGTTCAAGCTATCATATCTATTTTTTTACCAGTTTTTTCAAAAGCTATTTCAAGTCATTTTACCAATTTTTCAAATTCTTTTAAACCTTTTTCCAAAGTTTTAGAAAATTGTTCTTCTTCTTTTTGTATTTCCTCTATAATCTCAGATTTTTTATCAATCATATGAGGATAAGCTTTACCTAATTTATCAATTACAACTCAAGCAACTTCTCCTAAAAATAATCCATTATACCCTAACTTATGAGCTTCTCTAATAGCTCTTCTTATAAGTCTTCTAAGAACATAACCTTGATCAACATTAGATGGAACAACTCAATCACTAATC
>CAZRIS010000021.1:0-8357 GCA_964600205.1 uncultured Candidatus Peribacteria bacterium
TTAGAATAAATAGAATACCTACTTCTTCATAGAAACTCTGTATTATCAAGGAAAATATCTAAATTTTGCTTATATTTTCAAAATCTTCAAGTAGTTAAAATATGATTTCTAGGAAGAGAAAAATATTTACTAGAAGTCAATTTATATTTTATTTCACTACTAGGGTCAATATTCATAAGAATTAAATAATTATTATCATGATTTTTCAAAAAATCTCAAATCTTTGTTTTAATATATTCAAAGCTAGATGGATCCCTTCACTTTCATGAAGTGTTATTATTGAATTCTCATACTCAAGAAATTCCTCCTGAAGAACTAACTATATTCCAAGTTAAATTATTTTCATTTCAAGAGTTTATTTCTAATTTTAAATTATCTGTTTTATGATTTCAACTTTTATCAACATAAAATAAAGGAAAAATATCAAAAGAAGCAACTTGTAAATCTCAATTATATTCTTTAGCTTTTGAGTTTATATCATATGATATAAGAGGATCTCTTGCTTTAGAAAATTTAGCCTTATCTAAAGGATATTTTCATAAAATAATAGAATAATCATTTACATTATCATCTACTTTTTCATAGTAAGAATAACCATTTTGTTTTATTTTTAACAAAGCAAGCTCTCATGCTCCTTCAGCTCAAGCATAAGCCTGCATATAATCAAAAGATCATTTTGTATCTTGCATTTCTCTTATAACAAGATTAAAAACTCAAACAACAAGCACCATTAAAAATCCTATTATCAAAATAGAAACTAAAACTGCATATCATTTTTTATTTTTTTTCATAAAAATTTACTTAGTTTTTATTAATCTAGAACTAATAGTTGTCTCAAATTTAAATACAGAATTTTTTATAGAATTTATCTTTACTCATTTTTTTATAGATGGTCTTAATTCAAAAATTATAGTTACCTTTGGAATATAAGTATTTGATACATAAAACTTTAAGTCAGTAAATCTAACTAAAGAATTAGAAAGTGGAGTAATATTTACTCAATCACTTTTTACTAAAACACATTTATTTTTTAAATTATTCAAACATTTATTTTTAATATCATTATACTCTACTCTATTATAATTAGTTCCATCATATATTGCTAAATAATATTTATTAGTTTTAGTACATAATTTATCTCACACTTTGTATAAACTAGTAGATGAAAAAGAACAACTATCTCATACTATAGTTTTAGAAACTCAATCTATTCAATTTTTTCTAACATCTTCTGCTATAGTTTCTACAATATTTTTTGTATTTTCCTGCATAGCTCTATTTAAATCAACTTTATATCACAAATTAGCAGAACTAGCATAAATCATTATCATAGAAACCATAAATATAGAAAAAATAGTAAGAGCAACTATTATTTCAATTAATGTAAAAGCTTTTTTATTCATAATTTTTTTTTATTTATAATCTTTTCCAATCAGCTAAAATGGTCTTTATTGATTTTTTATGATATCATCATCTATCATACCATATAACTGTAGAAATAACTTTAAAAGCATCTTTTATTACTCAATCTTTATTTTTTAATGTTTCTAATTTTAAATACCTATAAAATCTTGTTTTTTTGTTATGAGGATCAGTACAATTATAAGTATAAATTCAATTACTATCAATACACAATCTATAATCAAGCATTTTTCAATCAAGTTCAGTTTTTCATTCTCAAAAATCACTTATTTTTTCTACTTTTATTGGAAAAGTAGCATGACTATCAAAATCATTTTCTATTTTATAATAACTCCCTGTTTGAAAATAATTATTACTATCATCAAATCAATTATCCAAGGCTGGATTTATAAAATTCCATTTTTTAAAAACTTTATAATTGCTATCTCTAATATTTCTTAAAAGTTCTATTTCTTCTCTTGCTAAATTAGCTGCTATTATCTGATTTTCATTAAAACTATTTGCTTTAATAGAAGAATTTATAAGCATAAAAATAGAAGTAAGACCTAAAGCAAAAATCAAAATTGCAATAAGTACTTCAATTAATGTAAAAGCTTTTTTATTCATATTATTTATAATCAATTATATTTGTATTTGTATAATAAGTAACAGTATTTTTTAAAATATTTTGTGTGGCTCATTTATAAGATAAATTTATTTTTATTTCTTTTCAAGCAAAATCTTTTAAATTTCAAGAATCATCATAATAAAAACTTCAGCTTCCAGATATAGCTTGAAAGAAAAATAAAAATTTGTCTTTTCATTCAACATTATCAATTTGTATTCATTTTTGCAAAGAAACTTCTTTTAATAATTTTACACTTGGATCACTAAAATCATCTTTTTTTCAAGAATAATCATACTTATAAGAATAAACTGAAATTTTATTTTTATTTAGAGAACTATTATCAAAATATACTCAAATAGATGAATTTGATCAAGTATAACTATTTGTAAGTCAATAAATAGCCATATTTCTTGCTTCATAAATAGTCTGAGCAATTTCTTTTCAAGCTATTTTTAATCTTGCTTTATTAGCATAAAAATTATAAGGAGCATAAACTACAATAGTAAGTAAAACTATTATAGATATACTAATCATTAACTCAATTAATGTAAAAGCTTTTTTATTCATATTTTATCAAATTGCAGAAGTAAGTTTCATTATTGCTCAAAAAATAGCAAAAGCAAACCATAAAACAAATATAGAAGCAAAAGCTACAGCTAAAGGCTCTACCCATTTTGTAAGATTAGCTAAAGAATATTCCACTTCTCTTTTAAATTGTTTATTTATTTTATAACAAATAGTTTCAAGATTTGCAGTTTTTTCTCAAACTGAAAGCATTTGTATAAAAGTAGATGGAAAATAAAATTTTTCTTTATCAACTTCTTCTATAGAATCAACTATTTTTTCTCATAATCATACTTTTTTTGCTATTAATTCAAATAATTTTTCATACACATAACTATTACTAGCCTTTCAAGTAAGTTTCAACATTTTTATAGTAGGAACTCAAGCTCAAATCAAATTAGCCATAGTTAAGGAAATATTTGAAATTATATAATTTCTATAAACTGGTCCAATAAGTGGCATAGATAAAACAAAATTATCAAGATTTTTCTTTCAAGATTCACTTGTTTTATAAATCAAAACTCAAATAATAATTGAAATTATAAAAAATATTATAACTAAAAAATTATTTATAACAAAATTTGAAGTAGCAATCAAAGCCTTTGTAGCAAAAGGAAGTTCAGCTCAAAATCACTCAAAAAGTGGTTTTAAAGCTGGAATAACATAAGTAAGTATGATTGTTACAGCTACTATTAAGAATAAAAATATTATAAGTGGATAAGTAAGAGATCATTTTACTTTCTTTTTAAGTTCATAAATACTTCTAATATTTTCAGCTAAATTTCAAAGTGATTTATCTAAAGTTCAAGTAGTTTCTCAAGCTTCAACAACAGAAGTTTCATAAGCAGAAAAAACATCTGGAATTTTTTTCATTGCCTTACTTAAAGGATCTCAAGAAGAAACAAAAACTATTAATTCATTTATTTTTTGTTTAAAATAAACATTATCTAATTTTTCTCATACTCCTTCTAAAGCATTTACAACTCAAAGTCCAGAATCAAGCATCACAGATAAATAATCATAAAAATTATATTTATCAAGATCTCCTACTTTTTTAAATAAGATTATATTATTTTCTTTTTTTTCTGACATATTATTTATAAATTAATTTTAAAGGAATTGAAATATTATAACTAGAATCTCAATTATTTGGAAAACTAAAATCTGTTATATAAAATTTATATTTAGAATCTAAACTTACTAATTTATTCAAAAATATTTTTAACATTCTTTTATTTAATACATTTACTTCCAAGTTAATATCTTGCTCTAAAAATCAAAATTCTGTTTTTTTAGGTTTAGAAAAATCAATAGATCTTATATATAATCAATCTCCTGTATCCTCAGCATAATCATGAAAATATTCTATCAAATCTGCTTGTGTTGGTCTATCTCATAAATGTTTTATTATTTTTTGATCTTTAATTTTTGCTTTATCTAAAGAATTTTTTTTAGATTTACTAGTTAATTTATTAATTTCTCTAAATTCTTTTTCTATTTTTTGTAATCTTTCTAATTGTTTTGTTATATTTTCTTTTTTTGCTAATAATTCCTCTTTTTTATCACTTAAAGCTGTAATATCAGAGATAACACTTCTAGTAAAAAAAACTAAAATAAATAAACTAAGAAGTATTAATAATAAATTTTTTGCATTAGTATTCATATTATTTTTTTAATAAATAAAATTATTTCAATTTAAATTTTAAATTAAATTCTTGTCTATCATCTTTTGTTTTTACAGAATTTAATGGCTCTACAATAAATTTTGCTTGCTTATCTTTACTATATTTTCTAAGAAAATTAACTGTTTTTTGATAATCAATAGCATTATTGTCTGAAATTGAATAAGCTTTTGTAGATAATTCTCAATTAGAATAAGAAAATCATTTAAAATTTAAGCTATATTTATATCAAATCTGATCTAAATGTGTAATATAATCTGCTATTTTAGAATATTTTTCTAATTTCTTAAAAACTCATTTATTTGAATTATATAAATTATAAACAACTATATTTTTTTGTCTTTTTTTCTCACTTAAGGCTTTTTGTTTTTCTTGTATTGTATTTTCTATTTTACTTATTTGAGATTGTTCATAAAAATTATAACCATATAATCAAATAGTTAAAACTAATACAAATATCAAAAAATAAAGAGAAAAATTATTATTTTTTTTCTTTATTCAAGCTAATTCTTGATCTATTTTTGTCATATTTTTTACTTTATAAAAATAAATATCAAAATAATTATATCACAAAAATAAAAAAAAGTCTTAGATTATATCTAGACTTTTAATTAAAAATATGTATACTTTAACTAGCATTTAAAACTTCAATAATCCATTTTACTATTGGATATGCAAGCCATATAACTATAATTCAAATTATAACTTGTAAAATAGTGGTTTTTGATTTTTTTACTTTTTCTTCATCTCAAGCTGCTGTCAAAATATTAAATCAAGAATAAATTATAAAAAGTAAAGCTATAAGACTAACAAAATAAAGAAGATATATCACAACATCTTGAATATAATCTCTAGCACTTCTATCTTTTTCAATATCATTTATAGAATCTCTAACTAAATCTGTTCAAGCTTTTAAATTACAATCTTCAGTAGCACAACCAACATTTATTTTATCATCTCATCAAGAAATCAAATCTTGTAAACTATTAGCATAAGAAAAATTAAAAACAGAAATTCCCAAAGAAAAGATTAAAAATATTTTTAATAAAATTTTCATAATTAAAATTTAAAAAATAATTTCTTTGCTTATTTTAAGAATTTTATTATATTTTTCAAAATTTATTTTATTATTTTATAAAAAATGGACTTAAAAAATAAAATTTATTATTTTTCTATATGATTGACACTATTTTTAATTTATTTTGTTTCTTCTTTTAGTTGAATTTTTTCTTTTATCATTTTTACTATTTTTTACTCTAGTTTGAGCTATATTTTTTATTTTATATATAAAAAAATAAGAAAACAAAAATTATTAAATTACAAAAATTTTTTAATAGAATTTCTAAAAAAAATTTCACTTTCTTTTGTTATCTTAGTTATTTTTGTAGCAAGTTTTAGCTATTATAATAATGAATTATATCCTGCAAAACTCCCTCAATTTACAATAACAAATTGAAAAAAAATAGTAGTTTTTCAAGGAATGAGCCATATTTGAACAAAAAAATTTTATGAAAAAATAAAAAATGAAATAATAAAATACAAAAAAAAGTGATTTGTATATTTTTATGAATGAGTAAAACCTTCAAAAGACAAAAAAACTTGGGAAAATTTCAATAAAGCTTTATGAATAAAATTTGATAAAGATACTTATAAATATTTTTCAAAACTTTATTGAGTAACAAATCAAGATAATAGAATTTTTTTATGACTTGTTAATAATAAAGATTTTAATGTTGATTTAAGTTTAGATGAAATAATGCAAGAATATGAAAAAATAAACAAAAATTCCAAAAATAAAATACAAAATAAACAAAAAATCATAGATATAAGTCAAGAAGTAAATAAAAATCTTGCCTCTCTTAATCCAAGAGAATTAAAAATATTGAGGTATATAAATAGAGCTTTTTTAAATATACTCCTAAAAAATAATAATTTACAAGATTTAATTATGCAAAATTTTACTAATAAAAAATTATTTAAAATTATTTTGGATAAAAGAAATAAAAACCTAGCAGAAAATATAATTAATTCAAAATATGATAAAATTTTTATAACTTATTGACTTTTGCATTTTGATTGAGTTTTTAAAATTTTAAAAGAAAATGATAGTTCTTGGAGAATAAAAGATATAAAATTTTTTTATCCAATAAAAGATTAATTTTTTATATTTTTTAACTTTTTTTTAAAAAGTCCAGAGATTTATAACAAAATAACTTGATAAGTAAAAGTTTTTCTATAAAATTTAATAGTCATTTTTTTAATAAAATAAAAAAATATGTATACAATAACAAGACAACAAGCTTCTCAAATTCTTTGAATATCAACTAGAAGTATTGATAGATATATAAAATCAGGAAAAATAAGAGCAAAAAAAATTTGAAAAATAGTTTACTTAAATAAAGAAGATATAGATATTTTAAGCTGAAAACATAATACTTCTCAAGAAATTATTATAGAAAATAAAGATTTGTCAGAAGAAGCAAATGAAAATGAATCAAAAAATATTGTAAAAAAAGATGATTATGAGAAAATATTATCTAGTTTTGATAAAGTTTTTAATAGTTTAAGAGAAGAAATAAAACAAAAAGATGAAAAAATACAAATTCTTTCTGTAAAATTATGAAGAATGGAAGAAATAGTAAAAAATTCTGTAAATTTAATAGATTATAAGAAATCTCAATTTTTACTTGAAGAATCAAAAAATAAATTAAATCAAGACTTAAAGAAAATAGAAAAAGAAAAACAAAAACTTGAAAATGAATTAAAATACGAAAGAACAACAAATAAGTTATTAATATTTTTTGTGATAGTTTTATTAATTTTGGCTTGATTTATTTGGTTCTATAAAATATAAATCTCTAAAAAAAGAGATTTTCTTTGTTCCCATAGTTCAATGGATAGAATAACTCCCTCCTAAGGAGTAGATGCTGGTTCGATTCCAGCTGGGAATACCATTTTATTTTTAATTTTAAATATATGAAAAAAATACTTTGAATACTTTTAACTATATTAATTTTATCTTCTTGTACTAATAATAATTTAGATACAAATAAAAATAGAGCTAATACTACAAAAACAAATACTCAAAATACAAAAATAAACAATACTAAAAACACAAAAGAAATAAAAACAGCTATAATCTATGATGATGCTAGATGTAAAGATTGTTACACTAATGAAATAATTAAAAAATTAAGACAAATTCCTACTTTAAAAAATACTAATTTCATAGTAAAAGACTATAAAAAAGATCCTGAAATTAAAAAATTTTTACAAGAATACAAATGAATTACTTTACCAGTTATTATTTTTGATACTAATAATATAGATCCTAGCTTGAATAAATATTTAAACAAAGAAAAAGATTCAAATAAATATTTCCTAGTTGCTTGAAGATTTGATCCAATTTCTCTTGATAAACTAGAAGCAAGACCTGAAACAAAAAACACTTTAGATGTATTTGTAATGTGATATTGTCCTTTTTGAGAAATAGCTTTAAAAGCACTTCCTCAAATAGAAAAAACTTTCAAAAATGATAACACAAAAATAAATATTCACTATATAGCAGATAAAATTTGAACTTGAATTACTGAAAATGATTTTAATTCTCTTCACTGACCTAGTGAAGCATGAGAAGATTTAAGACAAGTTTGTATAAATAAATACTACGGAACAAAAAAACTTATTTCTTATGCTGTTGAAAGATATAAAAATGCAGATAATTATTGAAGAATCACAGATAAACCAGAAGATGCAATGAAAGCTGTATGAATAGATTCAAAAAAAATAGATAATTGTGTAAAATCTGGAGAAGCTTCAAAATTATTAGAAGAAGATATAAAATTAGCAAAAGAATTAAATATAAATGCTAGTCCTACTTGGCTTGCAAATAACAAATATAAATTTGGTTGAATCCAAGCTCAAAATATTCAATCTCAATTTTGTAAATACAATCCTAACTTAAAAGGATGTAAAGTAAAAATAGAACAAACTCAAACTACAAAAAATTGAGCTCCTGCTTGTTGAAAATAAGAAATTTTTACAATAAAAAAATATCCAAGTTAATACTTGGATATTTTTTT
>CAZRIS010000022.1:0-8276 GCA_964600205.1 uncultured Candidatus Peribacteria bacterium
TGAAGAGAAGCTGATGCTATGATTGATATAAAAGTTCAGGATAATAACAATAAAAATGATAAAAATTTATGATTAAAAATTGATGCTGATCCTATTGTTTGATTCTGACCTTTAAATGTCAATTTTAATTGAATTGTTAAAGGATGAATTTGACCTTACAAATATATATGGGATTTTGATGATTGAGAAAAGTGAACTTGAAAAAATCCTAGTCATATTTTTAAAAATCCTTGAAAATATCAAGTAAAATTACATGTCATTGATAATAATTGAAGAGAAGCTGATGCTATGGTTGATATAAAAGTTAAAAATAATGATAAATTAGATGTTTCACTAAAAGCTGATCCTATAATTTGACCTTGACCATTAAATGTAAATTTCGAATCAATAATTAATTCCTGAATATGACCTTTTAAATATTATTGGGATTTTTGAGATTCTGGGGCAAGTACTCAAAAAAATCCAAATCATATATTTAAACAATCTTGAGTTTATAATGTGAAATTAATAGTTACTGATAACAATTGAAATACTTGAGAATCTACAGTATTAATAAAAGTAACAAAAGATATTGATTGTGAAAAAGATAGTGACTCAGATTCTGTATCTGATTGCTTGGATAAATGTCCATTTATAAAATGAGATAAAAAAAATTCTTGATGTCCTATTTTTGAACCAAGTTGTAAAAGAAATTGTGAATGTCCAGATTGATATACTTGCTCTACAAATGATCCAAAAACTTGTTCTATAAATTGAGTATGTAGACCTATAAAACCAAGTTTTTGAGAATGTTTAAATGAATATAATCAAAAATTTGATTGAGTTATTTTGGGAAATATAGTTTGTAATACCTGTCCTTGTGAAAATAATAGATTTATAGATTTTTTTGCAGCTCTTAAGTATTGTGATAGAATTTTTCCAGCTATAACTTCACCAGATGAAAAAACTATTTATTCTAGATGAAATTTTTATCAAATTTTTTCTAAATAAAAAAAATCTTTCTAAGATAATCTTAGAAAGATTTTTTTATTATTCTATACAATTTTTTTGATCAAAACATTTCCAATTTTTTTCTTGACTATCATAATAAAATATAGGAATAACTATTAATGTCAAAAATGAACTTATAGATAATCACCATATGATAGACCAAGCAAGTCAAGCCCAAACAGGATCTCATATTATAGTAGCAGCACCAAATACTGTTGTAAGACTTGTAAGTATAATTGGAGCAAATCTTACATATCAAGCTTTAAGTAAAGCATCTTTTATAGTAAGTCAGTTTTTCTTTAAAGTATTTAAATATTCTATCAAAATAATTGCATTTCATACTACAATTCAAGCAAGAGCAATAACTCAAATCATTGAAGTAGCAGAGAAATATTCATTATTAGTTAAGTAAAGGAAAGTAAATCAAGGCCATACTCCAAAAAATCAAAGAAGGAAAGTTATCATTATAATTCATGCTATTCAAAAACTAGCAAATTGTCATACAAGTAAGAAATATATAGCAAGAAGAGAAATTCACATAGCTAATCATAAATCTCTAAATGTATCCATTGTCAATTTCCATTCTCATCCCCATTCTATTGTATATTTTTTTCAATCTTTTAATCAAATATATTTTATATCATAAGGTCCAAAAGATACTAATTTATAATCATTTCATAAAAATTTATCACTTGTCAATATTCAATATAATTTTATAACAGGATAAATCAAAGAATTATCTCACATTTCTCAATAAATATAAGTAGTTTCTTTTCTTCCATCTGTATTAATTTCTGGACTTACAAAACTATATTCTATATTTGCTATACTTGTTAATGGAATTTTTTGTCATTTTGGATTTGTAAATGTAATTGTTTTTAGGAAATTTATATCATTTACTTGTTTTTGATTTCAAACTAATTCTATATTAGTTGGTTCAAAAGAATTATAATTTTTAACTAAACTTATATCTTTTCAATAAAGAGCCATTGCTATAGTATATTCTACTTGTTCTACACTTAATCAAGCTCTACTAATACTCTCATGATCAAGATTTATTTTTATTTTTTTATAAGTTGTAGATTTACTTGTTCAAATATCTACTAATTTTTCTTCATCTTTTATTTTTTGAACAAAAGAATATATTTTATTTACAAATTTTTGAGTATTTTCTTTATTAGCTTCAGTTTTTATTTTCATTAAAAATGTTGATCTAACAGGAGGTCCTGGTGGATCTTCAAGTAATTTTATTTTTATATCTGGATATTTTGTAAGTAAATATTGTCTTAATTTTTTTCTTATTTTTATTGTAAATTCTTCTGAGGTAGGTCTTGTTTTTCAATATTTTTCTTCATATTCACTAGGAGAAACTAAATTTACTCTAGCACTTATTTGATTTTCTCAAATTCTATTTAATCCTCATCTAAATAAATTAGCAAAATCTCAAGTATAATGTTGTCAAATAGTAGAAGTAATATTTTTTACTACTCAAAAAGTATTATTTTTATCTATTAACCATTTTGCCAAATCCTCTTCTACTAGAGAAGTTTTATTAATATTCCAAGATCTAGGTGCATCTATCCAAATATATATTTGATTTTGGTTTGATTTTGGAAGCATTCTAGCTTTAAAAATTCCAAAATATATTGGTAAAATTAATATTAAAAATAAACTTATCCAAAATGATAATTTAAATAATTTTCTTCTTGATCTAGCTTTTTTTGTATCATCTATAAATAATTTCATAAAAGCTAAATATTTTTTTCTTATTTTTAAAGGAGATTCTTTTTCTTTATGTTCTTTTTTATCATCATTTTCATTTAAATCTTTTGCACTTAAATATGAAATCCAAGGATTTATAGTAAAAGCAATTGCTAGAGATAAAAGTAAAGCCCGAATTGCAAATATAGGAATTGGTTTCATATATTCTCCCATCATTCCTGTTACAGCAAACATTGATCAAAAGGCAAGTAATCTAGTTATTGTAGCTAATATTACTCAGGCTCAAACTTCTTGAGTTCATTCTAAAACTGCTTCTAATTTAGTTTTTCTTGTATGTATTCTTTCATTTAAATGTCTTGCTATATTTTCTACCACTACTGTAGAATTATCTACAAGCATTCAAAGTACTAAAATTAAAGCAAAAAGTGTAATTTTATTGATATTTTCTCAAGCAATCAAAGCTACAAAGAAAACTAAAGCCAAAGTTAAAGGAATAGAAACAGCAGTATTAAAAGCATCTTTCATTCATAAATACAAAGCCAAAACTCAAAATACTATAACTATTGATTCTACTAAATTTATTAAAAGCATATTTGTAGCATCTTGAGCTTTTTTTCATTCATCTTGAATAATTTCTATATCTATATCTTTTGGAAGAGTCTTTTTTAGTTCTTTTATTTTTTTCTTTACATCATTAGTTACAAATACAGCATTAGTTCAAATAGCTTTTCATACTCATAAAAGAACCATATTATAACTTCAGCTATTTGAATAATACTTAGAAGTTCTAGATAATCTTTTTACTCAATATTTAATATTTGCTACATCTCAAAGATAAACAATATTTCAATTAATATTTGAAACTACCAATTTTTTTAATTTATCTATATTATCAAATTTTCAATCTAATTCTACAAAGATTTTTTCTCAAGATTTTGTATTAATATTTCAAGCTGGAAGATTTAAATTATTTTTTTGTAAAGCTTGATATACAGCCATTACATCAGTATTTTTTGCTTCTATTTTATTTAAATCAAGCTCTACAATTATATTTTTTTTATATCCTCAAACAATATCTAGAGTAGTAACATTTGGTATTGTTTTTATTTTTTCTTTTAAAATATTAGCTATTTGTCTTAGATAAATATAACTTTTTTCAGTATCTAATTTTTTTCAAATATATTTTATTGCAAATACTATTTGAGGAAGTTCATCTGGATCTATTGTTTGAATTAGAGGATCTTTTACTCAAAGAGGTTTCAACCTCATATTTTCTCTAATTTTTTGTATCAACCTAATTTTTGCTTTTTCTTTATCAACTCAAACATGAAATTTTACCATTACTCCTCAAAAATTATCAGTAGCATATCAATATACTTTATCAATTCACTCAAGCTCCATTATTTTATTTTCAAGAGGAGAAACAACTATTCTACTTACTTCTTTTGTATCAAGTCAAGGAGCAGGAACTGATACTTGAAAAGCAGGAACTATGATAGTAGGGTTATATTGTTTTGGAAGAATAATATAACTTCATAACCCTACTATTAATGATACTATAAGTAAAACAATAGTAATTTTTGAGTTTTTTATGAAAAATTCTGCTAATTTTGCAAACATATTTTTTTAGTTAAATTTTATAAAATACTATTTTAATATTTCTCAATCATAAATATTTTCTTTACCTTGTGTTATTATTGTAGAATTTGGTTTCAATCAATTTACTAAACAATAATTTTTACTACAAGAAATAATATTTATTTTTTGTAATTTTGCTTTGTTATTTTCTATTATATAAACTCATGGTATCATAAAATCTTGAACAATAGCATCTTGTGGAATTAAAAGTCATTTATCTGAATTTGTATTTTTTATTTTTGTTTTAAATTTTACTTTTGCCATAGCTCAAATTGTGATATCTCTTTTTGAATTATTTACTGTTATTTTTACAGGAATTTTTTTAGTTATCATATTTGCAACATTTGGAAGTTCTGTAATTGTTCAAGTATAACTTTTATTATTTATTTCAACTCATACTTTTTGGTATAATTTTAAATTATCTGTTATAAATTTAGGTAAATCAATTGAAATTTCTACATTTTTATCTGATGCAACAGTATATATTGGCATTCAAGCTCAAACTACTTGTCAAATTTCAGCCATTTTAGAGACTATCACTCAATTTATTGGAGAATAAATTTTTCAATCACTTATATAAACTGCACTTAAATTTCTTTTTCAAGAAGCTTCAGCAATTTTACTATCAAGTTCTTTTAATTTTGCTTGTTTTCCTGCAATTAATGCTTGTAATCAAGCTTTTGCTTCTTGTAATTGCTTTTCTGCTATTTCTTTTTTTGTTGATACTTCATTTACTTTTCAAGATGCCATACTTTCATATTGAGCTAATTGTTGTTTTGCTATTTCTAATTGTTTTTCAAGTAAAGAAATAGCTTTTTGTTTTTGACTTTCAAAATTTTTAAGATTTTCTAAAGTTCATTTAAGTCATACCATAGTATCTCAACTCATTGAAAGAAGAGTTTGTTCTAATTGACTTCAAAATTTACTTACTTGTGCTTTATAAGAATTAATCATAGAAAGAGGTAAATATGTGTTTGGCACAGAATCATCTAATACATCATAAGTTTTATCAAGTAATTTTTTCAATTTTTCAGAAATATTTATAGCTTTTTTAAGTCAACTAATAAGAACTTGTTCTGAAGGATTTTTTCATTCTATATTTTCTTTATAATATTTTTTATATTCTAAATAAATAGGTCTTATTTGTTTAAACAAAGCTTTTGCTTCTTCTTTATTTTTCAAATCTTTTGCTCAAATAAAATCTTCAAATCTATCATTATAATGTTTATTTTCTTCTGTTATACCTAAAAATTTATCTACAAAATCAATTATATTTTCAGATAAAATTATATTTTGAGTAATAGCTGATTTTGCTCATGCTAAAATATTTTCTTTTTTTGTAGCTAGAGTTTTTTTAGTTTCTTCTAAATTAGTTTTTGCTGTTTGTACAGCTAATTTAGCTGTTTCTATTTGATTTTTTGTTATATTTTTTGTATCATTTAATCAAGTAGTTACTCATTTTAATCAAGCTTCTGCTTGAGCTATTTTTTCTTTTGTAGCTTTTATTTGTTCATCAAAACTTTTTATAGTAGATTCTCTTAGAGCATAAAGTGAATCTACTATAGAATCTGCTGTAGCATAGTTAGTTTTTGCTTCAGCAGAATCAAGAGAAGCAAGAAGTTCTCATTTATAAACTCTATCTCAAACTTTTTTTGCTAAATAAGTTATTTTTCAAGGTGCTTTTGTAGCAAGCATAGTTTGAATTTTTCATTTTACATATCAAACATAAGTTTCTGTATTTTCTATACTTCAAGTACTTATACTTACAGTTTTATAAAATTTTTCTACTTTTTTCTCTTCTTGTTTTGAACAAGAACTAAAAAACAAACTAGTTAAAATTAAAAGTAAAATAGCTTTTTTCATATTTTTTTAGTTAAAAATTAATTAAAAATATTTTTTAAACTAGAAATTATTTCTAGAACTTTTTTATCAATTATTTTGTAATAAACTTCTTTTCCAATTTTTTCACTTTCCAAAATTCATTCCAATTTCATTTTATTTAGAAATTGAGACATCTGTGATTGTGAAATTCAACAACATTTCAAAAGTTCTGAAACATTTTTTTTATCTTTTCATAAATAACATAAAATAGCTAATTTATCCTTATTTGAAAAATTTTTCAATAAATTAGCTATTGTTTCAGATTTTTTTATAACATTACTCATTTATATTAATATATTATAATATGTTAATATGAAAACATCTTGATTATATTTGTTTTCTAAAAAAGTCAAATTTAAATCAAATAATCAACACCGGTGTTGGAATAAATATTTTTTTACAATAGTCAATAAAAAATATTTTTATATCTATTTTTTTTATGATAAAATATTAAAAAGCTTTTTAAAACATTAATTTTTTTTAAATGAAAAAAATATTTTTTATAATCATCTGATTAATATTTTCAAAAACTAGTTTTGCTTGAGTTTTAGGTTGAAATTATCATACTATAAAAACTCAACACTTAGAAAAAGCTAAAGAAACTCCTTGATTTTTTTCTGGTATTTTAGATTTTTTTTCAAATTTATTTCATTACATATTATTAACTATTATCATTTTACTTGGTCTTTATTTTTTCTGGAAATTAGTAAGACTTTTTTTTGAACTTTGGTATTGAAAATGAAATATTAGATATTTAAGAGTAACTCTTCCTAGATCAGACTCAAAATTAGACAAAGAAAAAGAAACAAAAAAAGATTTCAAAGAAAAGCTTGGAATGATGAGTATGTTTTATAAAGCTATTCATAAATTATCTGAAGCTTGAGCTTGGGATACAGTATTAAATTTTTTCTTTTGACATAGTAAAATTAGTCTAGAATTAGTTTATCATCATTGAGAAGTAGAATTTTTTATAACCACTTATGCTAGATATGTAAATCTTGTAAGTCAACACTTAACTTCAGTGTATAATGATGCTGAAATAGTAGTTGTTGATCCTAAAAAAGATTATATAAACTTAAAAGAAGAATGATATCACTTAAGAGCTGCTTCTCTTGGAAAAGAAAAAGATGATGTATTTCCTATCAGAACTTATAAATACTTAGAAGATGATGCTTTAAACAACTTCACAAATGTTTTTGGATGATTAAATAAAGATGATAAAGCTGTTTTTCAAGTAGTAATTAAACCAGAACCTTCTAGCTGGAATAAAAAAGCAAAAAAGGCAGCCTCTTTAGTTGCAAAATGAAAATATAAAAAATCAAAAAAATCATTATTTTTAATACTTTTTAGACCATTAAGCCCTTTATATAATTTAATTAGAATATTTTTTGAATGAAGTGATGCAGCTGTAAAAGACCAAACAAATGCACCATGAGCTACAGAGTGAGATGCTTATAAAATCTTTAATCAAGCTGAAACAGAAGCACAAAAAATAATGTGAGAAGCAGCTGCTCAACCAGCTTTTGAAGCTAGTATTAGAATACTTGTATCAAGTAAAGATAAACAAAAATCTGAAGACTGAGTACATGCAATAGTAGCTGCTGCTTCAATTTTCACTGATGAATATAATAATGCACTAGATAATCCTCAAATAATAGAAGATACTTTCCCTTGAATTATATGAAAAATTAGACATTTTGCTTTTAAACATAAGCTAGTATGATTCTTGCAAGATATAAGTTATTTTTCAACAGATGAAATAACTACAATGTATCACTTACCTGATATTAACTATAATAAATCTCCTATTATCAAATGGCTTTGATATAAAAAATTACCACCTCCTCACAATTTAAAATTTCCAAAAGATCCTACTTACCTAGAAAAAAGGGATCCAAAGACTTGAGAAGTAAAAAAAGTTCATATGCATCTTTGATGATTCCCTGTATACAAAGATTGAATTTTATTATGATGGAATGAATATAGAAACAAAAAAACTCCTATATATTTTGCTAGAAAAGATAGATCAAGACATCAATATGTTC
>CAZRIS010000023.1:0-7986 GCA_964600205.1 uncultured Candidatus Peribacteria bacterium
ATAGAAAAAATTTTTAAAAATTTCATAAAAAATGAAGAAATTATTGAAATAAGTGATACCAAAGGTTGACTTATTAATAATACTTTTATAATTAAGACAAACAAAAACAAATATATTTTACAAAAAGTAAGTCATATTTTTGATAGAAAAAATCTTTCAAATAATATAAAACAAATTTTTTTACATTTTAAAAAATTAGAAAAAAATAAAAAATTAGAAAAAAATTTTAAATTTTTAGAACCAATTTTTTTTGAAAATAATGAGATTTGTTTTATAGAAAATAATGATTTTTTTAGAGTCTATAAATTTATAGAAAATTCTATTGTTTTGGATAAAATAGAAAAAAAACAAGCTTATGATTTATGAAAAAAAATTTGAGATTTTTATTTTTATTTAAAAGATTTTGACTGAGAAATAAAAGAAAGTTTAGAAGGCTTTCATAATTTATGATTCTATTTAGAAAAATTTTATAATGTAAGAAAAAATTCTAATATAAAACTAGATTTTTTTGAAAAATGGCTAGAAGAATACAAACAAAAAATAAATATTTTTTTAGAAATTTTAGAAAAAACTCCAAAAAGAATAATTCATAGAGATGTAAAATTAGCAAATATTTTGTTTGATAAAGACTCAAAAAAAGCAATTTCTATAATTGACTGGGATACAATTTGAAAATGAAGTATTTTAATTGATTTTGGTGATATGTGTAGAAGTTTTTTACCAAAAGTTAATTATGATTTATGATTTTTTGAAGAATTTTTTAAATGATATTTTGAAAAATTAAAAAATATTTTAACAAATAAGGAAAAAAATAATTTATTTTTAGCTATAGAAATGATAAATTTTGAATTAGCTTTGAGATTTTATACTCAATACATTTGATGAAAAAAAATTTTTACACTAAATAAAGAAGAATTAGAGCAAAAAATGATATTACTTTATGAAAATAAAAATTTTTTAGAAAAAAATAAAAAAAATTTTATAATTTTAATAAATAAAAATGTCTAAAATAGAAAATGTAGAAAAATCTTTTGAAGAACAACCTAAAATTTATTGACCTTATTCTAATTTAATAAAAGAAACTTCAAAAACTACAAATAATATAACTAACTTTAAAAATCCAGTTTTTATTGAAGTAAATTGAGAACAAATAGAAATTTCTAAAATTAAAAAACTTTTTTTAGATTTTATTTTAGAAGCTTATAAGATAAAAGAAGCTTATAGTAAAAAATTAAATTCTTGAAAAGAAGAAATTATACAAAAATGAAATGAAAAAGATGTGGTAACAGAGGCTGATAGAAAAATAGAAGAATTATTCAGAAAAAAATTTAAAAGTATTTTACCAAATTATTCTATTGCTTGAGAAGAATGATGAATTGATTTAAAAAATATAGAAAAAATAGTTATGATTGATCCTATAGATGGAACAAGTTGGTTTATAAAATGAGAGCCAAAATATGGAACAATTATTTGAATGTATAGAAATTGATATAATATTTTATCAATTGTTACAAATACAAAAGAAAAAAGAGTTTATTATGCAGATTTAGAATGAGTTACTACTTATAGAATAGATGATTCTTGAGAAAATTCAAGTTTAAAAGAAGAAAAAGAATTTAAAAATATTTGATTAGAAAATAATATTTACTTGCATTTTAATTTTAAAAAAGAAGATTGAACAAAAGATAAAGAATTAAATAATCAAATAAAAGAAGATTTAGAAAAAAGATTAGAAAAATTCAATGAAGAAAATAACACAAATTATGAAATAGTTTTTATGCAAACTGCTCCTGATATTTGACCAAAAATAGCAAGAAATGAAGTAGCAGGTTTTATTCACTATTGAGCAGCTCCTCATGATATTGCAGGAAATATGGTTTATTCTATTCATAATAAAAAGCTAAATTTCACTAATCATATTTGAGAAAAATATAATTATTTTAATTCAAAAAATTTAACAGATTCTTATCAAAAATATTTTAAAAATATAGATACTGATTGAAAAAAATATTTATATAAATTTCCTTTTATAATGACTCATGATTATAATTTACAAGAATTTTTATTAGATTTTTTAAAAGATTATAAAGATTTATTTGATTTAAAAGCTAATCCTAGTTAATTATGAAAATTTATTATCAATGAAATAGTTGAGCTTATAGTCATCTTGCTTCTCTAGAAGTAGAAAAAAATTTATCAAGAAAAGTTGATAATATCATTTGAAAGCCAGATTTTTTATCTGTTTGGGAAAAAATTTGAGAATGAAATATTTGAGTTTTACCAGTAGAAAATGGTTATGCTGGAAGTATTCATGAAAATTTGTATTATTTTTTGAGATATGATTATAAAATAATTTGAGAATATGATTTTTTAGTAAATCATTGTTTATTATCTTTTGAAGATGATATAAAAAAAATTAAAAAAGTTTATTCTCATCCTCAAGCTCTTTCTCAATGTCATAATTTTCTAAAAGAAAATAATATTATAGCTAAAAATTTTTCTGATACAGCTTGAGCTGCAAAATATGTAGGTGAAAAAAAAGAAGCTTGAACTTGAGCTATAGCTTCAAAATTAGCTGCAGAAATTTATGGATTAAATATTTTGAAAGAAAATATTCAAGACCAAAAAGGAAATACAACTAAATTTTTTATTATAACTAAAAAAGATTTAGATATAAATTATGAAAAAAAAGCAAATAAAGTAAGTATTATTTTTAAAGCAAAAAATATTCCAGCAAGTCTATACAAGTGCCTTTGAGCTTTTGCTACAAATAATGTAAATCTTACAAAAATTGAATCAATGCCAGATTTAAAAGATCCTTTTTCATATATTTTTTTCTTGACTTTTGAGTGAAAACTAAGTGATGAAAATATAAAAAAAGCCTTAGAAGAATTAGACTTTTTTACAACTACAATTAAAATACTTTGAGAATATTAATTTATTAAAATAAAAATAATGAATCAAATAATAAAAGATAAAATGAATAGAGAAATAATGGTAATAGCAAATAAAAAACTATTTGAAAATGTACCAAGAGAATCAAGATTTTATAGTCAAGATGAAGTGGATTTTGAAGATATAATTTTAAAAAATTATGAATATATGATAAGAAAAGAAGCAGAAGTTAATTTTGATTATAAACAACCAATAGGTTATGGAGTAGTTATAAATGAAAATAATGAAATTTTTGTGTATAAAAGATGATGAGCTAACTCAAATGCATGAGAAAAAAGACTTCATAATAAAATAGCTTTTGGAGTATGAGGACATATTGAAAAAGAAGATGAAAATTTAGAAAATCCTTTAAGAGATTCTATGATTAGAGAAATAGAAGAAGAACTAAATATAAAAAAAGAAAATATAGAAAGTCTAAAAGCAATTTGATATATAAATAATGAAGAAGATGAAGTTTCAAAAGTACATATATGAATAGCTTATTTAGTAAGAATAAAAAATTCTAATTTTGAATTACTTGACTGAGAACTTGAAAATTGAGAATTTGTAAATTTAGAAAAATTAGAAGAAATGATAAAAGATCCAAGTTATGATACAGAAGCTTGGTCAATGATTTTATTTGAACCAATAAAAAAAATTTTATCATAAAAAAATATTTTCAAAAGAAAATCAAAAAATTTGATTTTCTTTTGTTTTTCATATAATTGATGGGATTTTATTTATTTTATTTATTTTAAAAAATGTTAAGAACACATAATAACTGAGAATTAACTGCAAAAAATATATGAGAAAAAGTTACTCTTACAGGTTGGGTAAGTAATAGAAGAGACCATGGATGAATTATTTTTATTGATTTGAGAGATAGATATTGATTAACTCAAATTGTTTTTGACCCAGAAGATAATAAAGAAGCTTGGGAATTAGCTGATTCTTTTAGAAGTGAATATGTTATAAAAGTAACTTGAACAGTTAGAGCAAGACCAGAATGACAAGCTAATCCTAGAATGAAAACTTGAGAAATAGAAGTAATTATAAATGAAAATGTAGAACTTTTATCTAAATCAAAAACACCACCTTTTGAAATTGATGAATTTGCAAAAGATATAAATGAAGAAGTAAGATTAAAATATAGATATCTTGACCTTAGAAGACCAAAACTTCTTAACTATATGAAATTTAGAGCTAAAATGACTAATTTCACTAGAAATTGGTTTGCAGCTAGAGATTTTTTAGATATTCAAACTCCTATTTTAGCTAATTCTTCTCCAGAATGAGCTAGAGATTTTTTAGTTCCTTCAAGACTTCATCCAGGGACATTCTATGCTCTACCTCAAGCTCCTCAACAATTTAAACAATTATTAATGGTAGCTTGAGTTGATAAATATTTTCAAATAGCTCCTTGTTTTAGAGATGAAGATCCAAGAGCAGATAGACATGCAGGTGATTTTTACCAAATTGATTGTGAAATGAGTTTTGTAGAGCAAGATGATATTTTTAAAGTAGTAGAAGATTTTTTAATTGATATGACAAAAGAATTATCAGATAAAGAAATTTTAAAAGAAACTCCTTGAAATGATAAGATTAGAGAGTGATGAAAATTTTTCAAACTTACTTATGAAGAAGCAATGGAAAAATATTGAACAGATAAACCAGATTTAAGATATGATTTATCTATGATAGAAGTAAGTGATATTTTTGCTAGATCTACAAATGAAATTTTTTCTTCTATAGCTAAAGACACTAAAAATAATAGAGTAAAAGCTCTAAAAGTTGAAGGATGAGATAATTATTTTTCAAAAACTCAAATGAAAAATTTTGAAAAATTTGTTAAACAATATGGAGCAGGATGACTTGGTTATTTTCAAATGAAAGAAGATTGATTAAAATGACCTTTAAATAAATTCTTTAGTGAAGAAGATTTACAAGAATTAGTTGATAGAATTTGATTAAAAACTTGAGATGTAGTATTTTTTGGAGCTTGAGAAAAAAAACTTGTTTTAAATTATATGTGAAAATTTAGAAATCACTTAGCTTCAATATTAGATGAAAAATTAGAATGAAAATTTATAGATAAAAATAAATTAGCTTTTTGTTGGATAACAGATTTTCCAATTTTTGAAAAAGATGAACAAACTTGAAAAATAGATTTTGAACATAATCCTTTTTCAATGCCTGCTAATTGAATAAAAGACTTAGAAAAAGAAGGTGATGATTTACTTGAAGTAAAAGGTCTTCAATATGATCTTGCTTGTAATTGATATGAAATTTTATCTTGAGCTATAAGAAATCATGATATAGAAAGTTTAGTAAAAGCTTTTGAAAAAGTAGGTAGAAGTGAAGATGAAGTAAAAGAAAAATTTGGTGCTATGTATGAAGCTTTTAGGTATTGAGTTCCACCTCATGGAGGTTTTGCAATAGGTATGGATAGACTAATGATGATTTATCTTGATGAAGATAACATTAGAGATATTTATGCTTTCCCAAAATCATGAAAATGAATGGATTTAATGATGAATTCTCCTGCAAAAGTAGATGAAGAGCAATTAAGAGAACTTCATATAGAGCTTGATTTAGATGAATAATTTTACAACTTAGGTAATCAATTAAAGTATTGGTTACCTTTTTTAAATTTTTTTTTGATTTTTGGCTAAAAATAAGTATATTTAAGTATGTAATTATTTTATTTTAAAAGTTATTTATGGCAGAACAAAATCCAAATTTAGAACCTCAAGATAATTCTTGAGAACAAACAAATTTATGATTAAATTCTTGAGTCGTATATTCTTGAGATAGTGATAGATCTATAAAAGAAGAAATGGAAACTTGCTATCTAGAATATGCAATGAGTGTTATTGTTTCTAGAGCTTTACCTGATGTAAGGGATTGATTAAAACCTGTTCATAGAAGAATTCTTTATTCTATGCATGAACAAGGTCTTAAGTCAAATGCAAAATTTAGAAAATCAGCTACTGTAGTCTGACATGTACTTTGAAATTATCATCCACACTGAGATAGCTCTGTTTATGAAGCTATGGTAAGAATGGCTCAAGATTTTTCTTTAAGATATCCTTTGGTTCATGGTCAATGAAATTTTGGTTCTATGGACTGAGATTGAGCTGCTGCATATAGATATACAGAAGCTAAAATGACAAAATTAGCTGAATATATGCTAAGTGATATAGAAAAAGAAACTGTTGATTTTAGACCAAATTTTGATACTACTAAAAAAGAGCCTACAGTTCTTCCTACAAGAATTCCAAATTTACTTATGAACTGAGTAATGTGAATTGCTGTAGGTATGGCTACTAATATACCTCCTCACAATCTTTGAGAATTAGTTGAAGCTATAAAACATTTACTTAAATCTGAAGATATGTGAGAAGTTAGTATTGAAGATTTGATGGAATATGTGAAATGACCAGATTTTCCAACTGGATGAATAGTTTATGATAAAGAAGCTTTACTTACTGCTTATTCTACTGGTAGAGGTTCTGTTGTTGTTAGATGAGTTGCAAATATAGAACAAAATAAAAAATGACAAAATTATATTAATATTTCTGAAATTCCTTATTGATTAAACAAAGCTTCTCTTGTTGCAAAAATAGCAGATTTAGTAAAAGATAAAAAAATAAATTGAATAAAAGAAATAAGAGATGAATCAAATAAAGATTCTGTCAGAATAATAATAGAATTAAAAAAAGATGCTTTTCCTAAAAAAGTATTAAATCAAATATATAAATTAACTCCTCTTCAAACTAGTTTTGGTTATAATATGATTGCTCTTTGAGATAGAGGAATTCAACCAAGACTTTATAATTTAAAAGAAATTTTAATTGAATTTATAGAACATAGAAAGGAAGTAGTAACAAGAAGAACAAAATATGAATTAAAAATAGCAGAAGCTAGAGCTCATATTTTAGAATGATTAAAAAAAGCTTTAGATCATATAGATGAAATAATAAAAACAATTAAAGCTTCTAAAACTAAAGAAGATGCTAGAAATAATTTGATAAAAGATTTTGATTTTAGTGTAGCTCAAGCAGATGCTATTTTAGAAATGAAATTAAATAAATTAGCTTGACTTGAAAGACAAAAAATAGAAGATGAATTAAAAGAAAAATTAGAATTAATTGCAGACCTAAAAGATATATTAGCTAAACCTCAAAGAGTTGTAAATATAATAATAGAAGAATTAGATGAAGTAGTTGAAAAATTTGGAGATGATAGAAGAACTCAAATAAATGAGTGAAAAGTTTGAGTATTTAATCCAAAAGATACAATTCCAAATGAAAATGTTTTCATTGTATTTACTAAAAATTCTTATATAAAAAGACTTAAAGAATCTGCTTTTAGAACTCAAAGAAGATGATGAAAATGAGTTACAACTAAAGCAAAAGAAGATGATGAAATTAAATTAATAGTTCCAACAAAAAATCATTCAGATTTACTTTATTTTACAACACAAGGTAGAGTTTTTTCTCTTCCTGCTTATGAAATTCCAGAAACAACAAGAACAGCAAAATGACAACCAATTGTTAATTTAATTAATTTACAAAAATGAGAGGAAATTTCTGCAATTTTAGATATTTCAAAAGAAAAAAATAAATATTTATTCTTTGTTTCAAAACTTTGAGTAGTAAAAAAATTAGATATGTCAGATGTAAAAAATATAAGATCTAATTGATTAAAAGTAGTTTGAGTTAAAGAATGAGATGAATTAAAATGGGTAAAAACTACAACTTGAAACGATAATATTTTTATAGCAACAAGAGAATGAAAAGCTATACAATTTAGTGAAGAAGATGTTAGACCTATGGGTAGAGCTGCAGCTTGAGTTAGATGAATAAAACTAAAAGATAATGATGAAGTAATAGAAGTAGCTATTGCTAATGATGAAAATGAATACTTATTTATAGTTACTGAAAAATGAATGTGAAAAATAACAGCAATAGAAGAATATAGAAATCAAAATAGATGATGATCATGAGTAAAAGCTATGGCTGTTACAGATAAAACTTGAAAACTTGTAAG
>CAZRIS010000024.1:0-7884 GCA_964600205.1 uncultured Candidatus Peribacteria bacterium
TCCCCCTTCTAGAAGGGGGTTAGGGGGATGTCCCCCTCTCCTCTAAGGAGAGGGGATTATGGTGAGGTTGTCTCAAATGGGGCTTAGGGGATAATCAACATTCCAAAATCCCTGCTGTCCTTCGGCCGAGCTCCCTTTTTAAAAGGGAGCAATTTTTTATATTTTTTTGTTTCACAAAAAAATATGTCCCCCCTTCTAGAAGGGGGTTAGGGGGATGGTCAGCAAGGCTATGGGGGTAGGTGGCCCTAAAGTGGCTAGGGGAATGATAAAAAGGAGGAGTGGGATGGATTAGGGTACAGGGAGATGTTTTTTCTTTTTTTTCTAAGTAGATAGATTAGGGGCTAAGGTTATTTAGGGTAAGATGTTATGGTTTGAAAAGAAACAATCCATAATTCCAAATATAAAAAATTGATTTTTTATGAAAAAAAATATAATTAACTAGTATTATTTTTAATTTTAAAAAATGAATTTTAACAAAAAAGAAATATTAGATTTTATAAAGGATTTAGTAATTATTATTTTGGTAGTAGTTTTTATTAGAACTTTTATAGCTGAACCTTTTCAAATTAGTTGATGGTCTATGAATCCATCTTATTATGATAAAGAATTTATTATAGTTGATAGATTTTCTTATCTTGATATCCCTGGAATTAAAAAATGAGTTATTCATAGATGAGATGTTATTGTTTTTAAACCAGGAGTAAGTAAAGAAAGAGAATATTATATAAAAAGAGTTATTTGATTACCTTGAGATACTATAAAAATAGAAAATTGAAAAGTTTATTTAAAAAAGAAGTGATCTAAAAAATTTGTAGAACTTGATGAACCATATTTAAATAAAGAAAATAAAAATCATACTTACACAAGAGATTGAGATAATATTTTTGAGGTTCCAGAGAATTCTTATTTTGTTATGTGAGATAATAGAAATCATTCAGATGATTCTAGAAGTTGTTTTTATTATAGTTGTTCTGTTTCTCCTGTTTGAAATTTTATTACAAAAAAAGAAATTGTATGAAAAGTTTTTCTTGATTTAGGATATTTTAATTTCAAAAAATTTGCTTTCATTCAAGATGAAAATTGAGTAGATACTCATCCTAAATTTTTTTCTTCTCCTTCTTCATATGATTATAAAAATGACTAAAATATGCAAGCTTTTTATTATATAGATAAACCTTTAAAATATTCAAGTTTTGATGTAATAAGGATATTAAAAAAGAAATTAAATATAAAAAAAATAGGTCACACTTGAACTTTGGACCCTCTAGCTACTGGAGGGCTTTTAATTGCAGTTTGAAAATATACAAAACTTATTCCTTATTTAGAAAAATCTAGAAAAACTTATGAATTTACTTTGAATTTTGATTGATACTCAGAAAGTTTGGATTTATGAACAGAAATTCATTATTTTGATAAAAAAATTATAGAAAATTTTAAAAAAAATTATAATTTTGATAAAATAAAAAAAATTATTACTCAAAAATTTATCTGAAAATATTATCAATTACCACCAAAATATTCTGCTAAAAAAATTAATTGAAAAAGAGCTTATAATTTAGCTAGAGCTTGAGAAGATTTTGAATTGAAAAAAAATTTAGTTGAAATATATAATTTGGAAGTTTTGGATTATTGTTTTCCTAAACTTTCTTTAAGAGTGGAGGTTTCAGCTTGAACATATATAAGAAGTTTAGCAAGAGATATAGCTAGGGAATTTTCTCTTGTTTCTAGTTATGTTTCTTTTTTAAGAAGAACTAAAATTTCTAATTTGAGTGTAAGTTTAGCTCAAAAATTAGATAATTTTGATATTTCTAAAAAAATAAAAGAAAAAGAAATTTTTGATAAAGCTAGATTTATTTCTTTATGAAAAGAAATTTTAGAAAAAATAGATAATTGATTGAAAGTAAAAGGAAATTTTAATTTTACTATAAATAAAGATTTATTTGTTTTTGATGGGGAAAAAATTACAAATATAGTTTATTTTGATGGAGAAAAATTAGTTCCAAAAAGAAAAATATAAAAAAAGTCAAAAAAAAATTTGCAAAATGCAATTTTTTTTATAGAATACCCAAGCAATTTAGAGATGGGTCATTAGCTCAGTTGGTAGAGCAGCGCCCTTTTAAGGCGAAGGTCCTGGGTTCGAGCCCCGGATGACCCACCATTAATAAAAATTAGTAAGAGATAATTCTATTAAGAATTATCTTTTTTTATTTTCTTGAAATTTAAAAAAAAATTTATAAACTACTTTTACTTTATAATTAATTATTTTTATATGTGAAGAGGTCCAGTTATTCAAGCAAGGAAAGATGCAGTAAATAAGATGAAATGAAAGATCTTTGCAATGCATGCAAAACTTATTTCTTTAGCTGCTATGAAATGATGAAATCCTGATGATAATCCAGCTTTAGCTTCAGCTATTTATAAAGCTAAAAAAGATTGAGTTCCAGCTGATAATATAAAAAAAGCAATTGCAAAATGAACTTGAGAAGATAAAGAAGCAAAAAAAATTGATGAAATTATTTATGAATGATATGCTCCAGGATGAATTTCTGTTATGGTACAAACTCTTACAGATAATAAAAATAGAACAGTTTCTAATGTAAGACATATTTTTTCAAAATATGGATGAAATCTTTGAGAAAGTGGATCTGTAAGCTGGATGTTTCATAGAAAATGAGTTATTTTTATAGATCCTAAAAAATATGAACCTGAAAAAATTGAAGAATTAGTTTTTGAAACAGATGTAGAGGATTATATTGTAGAAGATGATTATATAAAAATTATTACTTCTGTAGAGGATTTTATGAAAGTAGAAAATTTTTTTAGAGAAAAAGGAATTGAATTTATAGAAGCTAAACTGGATTTTATTCCTGATAATTATGTAGAAATAACAGATTTTGAAAAAGCTTTGAAATTTACTAAAATGATGCAGGCTTTTGATGAAGATGAAGATGTAAATACAGTTTCTACAAATGAAATAATATCTAAAGAACTTCAAAAAGAAGTAGATGATTTTATTGAAAAAAATTCTTTTAGAACTTAAAAAAACAAAAAAACTCTCTTTTTTAAGAGAGTTTTTTTGTAAGAAAATTATCCTTTTTTAATTTCTTTCATTTTTAAAACTTCATGTTTTCTTGTTATTTTGTTGTATTTTCTTAAAGTTGGTCCTTTTTTACCTGCTGCAAAATTTTTCTTTTGAATATTTGTAACATGTACTAAATTTCCTGTTTCAGTAGAATAAAAACCAACATAAGTTCTTTTTCCTTTTGCCATTTTTTCTAAAATTATTAAAATATTTTTTAAAACAAAGGGAATTATATAAAAAACTTTGCTTTTTGCAAATTTATTTTTTTATTTTTTAGATATGAATAAAAATTTCAAAAAAATTTTGAGTTTTATTTTAATTTTATTTTTTTTAGTTCTTTTTTCTTATTTTAAGGGGTGAGATTTTTTTGATTTTTATAAACAAACAAAAATTTTAGAAGAACAAAAAAAAGAAGTTTTAATTAAAGCAAGTAATTTTTCACTAAAAAAAATTAGAGAATTTAATTCTGTAAAATTTTTTTATTCTCCATATAAAAATTTGATAGATAATTTAGTCTATAAAATTAATAATGCTAAAAAAAATGTATATTTGGAAGTTTATATTTTCACTGAAAAAAGATTAAGAGAAGCTTTAGTTAAGGCTAAAAAAAGAGGAGTAGATGTTAAAGTTATTTTAGAAAAACATCCATATAAATCTCCAAATTTAAATGATAAAACTTTTAATTTTTTCAAAAAAAATTGAGTTGAAGTTGTTTGGTCAAATACTAAAAATTTTTCATTAAATCATTCAAAAATTATTTTGATAGATGATGAAGTTTTTTTATCAACTTGAAATTTTACTTATAATACTTTTACAAAAAATAGAGAATTTTTTAGTTTTATAGATGATAAAAAATTTTTTGAAATTTTAAAAAAAGTTTTTTTAGCTGATTTTTACTGAAAGAAAAATTATATTTATAGTGATAATTTGATTTTATCTCCAGATTATTCTAGAATAAAAATTGAAAAATGAATTTTACAGGCAAAAAATAATATAAAAATGTATTTTCCTTATATAGAAGACAAAAAATTAGAAAAAATTTTGGTAAAAAAAGAAAAATCTTGAGTAAAAATTTTTTTAATAACTTGAATAGATTCTCTTAAAAATAAGGAAATTTTAGATTATCTTAAAAAAAATAAAATTAATATAAAATTTATAAAAACTCCAAAAATTCATGCAAAAGCAATTTTAATAGATGATAAATATTTATATATTTGAAGTATAAATTTTTCAAAATATTCTTTTGATGAAAATAGGGAAATCTGAGCTTTTTTTGGGAATTCTAGAATTATAGAAAAATTTGAAAAAGTTTTTGAAAAAGATTTTTATTCTAATTAGCTAAATTTTAGCTATTTTTTTGTTTTTATTATAAAAATATGTTAAAATACTAGTAAATTATTAATAATAAAAAAATATGAAGAATTTTTTGAAAATATTTTTTTTCTTTTTATCAATACTAGTATTATTTTTTTTGTTAAATCTTACTTTTTATAATTCTCAAAAAGTAAGTGATGTAGCAAAAATTTTAGTAGATATTTCTAGAAATAATTTAGAAGCTGATTTTATATTAAAAAATAATAAATTAGAAAAAATAAAAAAATTTTCTTCTTGAAGTATTTTTGTAAAAAATATAAACCAAATTGATAGAATTTTTTCAGATAAAAAAGATAATTTTTTAGTTAATAAAAAATGAGAAACTATTGATATAAATCTAAAAAAATGATTATTTTTACTTGATTTGGATGATTTATCAAAAAAATATAAAATTAATTCTTTATGATTTGAATTAATACCAAAATCAGCATGAATGCTTTTTATAGATACTACAGATGAAAGTAAGATTTTTGTTTTTTCTATAAATTCTATTTCAAATTTTATTTTTAAGTCAAAAAATAATATAAAATTAAATTCATATTATATTTTTCCACATAATTATATTTTATTTAATTTGAAAAATAATACACACTCTAGACTTTGAAAAGATATTTTTAGGTTAAAAACAGTTACAACTACTTGATTTATAAAAGAAAAATTAAAAGATAATTTGAATCTTAATTCTTTTTTAACATGAGAAAAACTAGATTTTTTTATTAATACTTTTAATTTTATAAAAAAAGATAATAATAAATATTTTGAGTTACAAAAAAAATTAAAAAATCTTTGAAGTTTATATCTTTTTTGAGAAGAATATATTGAAAAACATATAAGATATTTTATAAATCCTACCAAAAAATCTATTTATTATAAACAATTATTATTTAAAAAAATCCAAGAATTATATTTAGAAAAAGAATTAAATTCTAAAATTTCAATGGATTTGATAAATTCTTTGAAAAAATTAAAAAATTTTGATAAAAAATCTTATGAAGATGTAATTCAAGTAATAAATGGTTATTATAAAGTCATATTAAAAAATAGAAATATTAATTCAAGAATTTCTTTAGAAAATTTTCTACCAATTATTAAATATTTAAATCTTCAAAAATCTTGAGTTATAGCTGATTTGTGAGACTTGAAATCAAAGATTATAAAAAATAATAATTTGATATTATCTTGAAAAATATCTTGATTAGATCTTGAAAATAAAATAAATCAAAATTTAGATTATTTATATATTTTGAAATGACTAGATTATTGAGATTTTAATAGGAATTACAATAAATTAAAAAATTATTTAAAAACTAAGAAAAATATAAAAAATTTAGAATCTTTGAAAAAATATTATTTTCTTTTAAAAAATATAAGAGAAAATTTGGATGATATAAAAGTTTTTGTATTTTTAAAAAATATATTTTTTGCTTATGATTTTACTTGAAATATTGATTTTATAAAAAATTTTAATGATTTTGTAAATAAGTATTTTAGTAGAATTTTTATTGATTGAAATATTAAATTTTCTAATGAATTAGATTTTAGATTTTTGGAATCATTTTTGTATTATTTAGAAGATTATTTGAATAATTTCTCATTTTGAGATGAAGATATTAATAATTTGAAAATAAATGAAAATGTTTTATCAAATTATCTAAAATTAAATAGATTTATTTATTTTGATAGATGAAATGAAGTTCTTATAAAAACTTGAATTTTTAAAAATAGAAAATTATTATCTAGGATTTTATCTTATTTTAGAAAAAACTTTTTTGAAGAAAAAAGGGATAATCAATGATTATTAATTTTAAAATGAACTAAATATGATAAAAATTTAATTAAAAAAATAAAAAATGAATTATCAATAATTTTTATTTTAAAAGATAAATTTGTAGAAGATGTAAAATTAAACCATAGTGAACAAATTTTATTAAAAACTTATAAAATTTTACATAAGAAATTTGATGAATATTTTCTTGCTTTAATTTCTTATGATGATTATGCAGGTAAATATTGAAAGGAAAATAAGGAATTATTAAGTTATAAAATAGATAAAAAAGAAAAAAAATTATGAATTTCAGATATAAAAAAATATTTAAAAAAATTTGTTTGAGCAGATTTTTCTAATACAAAAATAACAAAAGTAGATGATAATTGGTTTTTAGTGAAACATTTTTCAGTTTATGGTTGAACTCTGAGTTTTTTAATAAATCCTGAAGCTGGTTATACTATAAAAGATATAATTATAGAATCTGATATTAATAAAAGAGATAAATTTAAAGATTTTAGTTATTCACTTGAAAATCAAGAAGAATTATATAATGAACAAAAAAAATATTCTTCAGATCAAAAAGAAAAAGAAAAATATGATTTTGCATATTTCTTTAAAAATAAATTTTTTACACAAATTGTTGTAGAAAAAGATAATTCGACAAAAGATAATGAAGATAATTTTACAGAGTCTAGTTATTCAAGAAATTTTAAATTAAAATTCTTATCTAAAAATTGAGATTTGTGAAGTATTAGTGATATTCTAAGTGTAAATTATAGAGATGTAATAGCAAATAACCTAAAAAGAATAATTATAAAAAAAGCTATTATAAATAAAAAAGTAGGTGATAAAGATTATTTTTGAGAATTTTCTTCTAAATATTATGTTGATTTAAAAGAAAATAAACATTATTTTTATGATAATTCTTGAATAAAGATGAAATTTTATACTAAAAACAATTGAAAAAAATATTATTTATTTAATTGAAATAGTATAGATATTTGAGAAAAAATTAACTTAGATGAATTTAGAGATTTTATTTCTAAATTATTTGATGGTATATCTAATTTATCTTCTGTTTATGATAAAATAGTTTCTAATGCTTGAGAAAATATTGTAATAAAATATGTAGATAATAAATTTATTATTAACTTTGAAAAAAATAAAGAAAAATTTGAAATTTTACTAAATAAGGATAGAATTATTAGAGTTTCAAAAAATTGAGAAACAATAAAAAGAAATATAAAATATTATGATTTAAAATTTTAATATGAAAAAGAAAAAAAATATAGTAGCAAAAGTTTTTGCTTTTTTGGCTTTATTTTGAATAATAATTTGAATAATTTGAACTTGAATATTATTTGTAGTTCAATCTTGAAGCTCTAAAAAAACTATTTCAAAAGAAGAATTACAAAAATTAATAAAAGAAAATAAAATAAAGATTACTACTAATTCTTGAATAACAAATTAAAAAGTCACTTATTTTGTGGCTTTTTTTGTTGATAAATTTTTTAAAAGTATATAATTAATAAAAAACTAATAAAAATTTTAAAAATTAGTTTTTTATGTTTTTTAAAATTATATTTTAAATTTATTTTTATGCACTTAAATATAAGAATTACAGGTCCAGCTTGAGCTTGAGTAAATTCAACTGTTGATA